>JASFVS010000368.1:0-3173 GCA_050049715.1 Phycisphaerales bacterium | reverse complement strand
TTACTTTTCCTCCACACTGCTGGATGCCGTAACAGTTATGTTCTCGATGGGATAAGCAAAGGGCTCGACTTTAAAGCTCCAGATGTCACCTGTATGTATCGTGGCGTCACCAGCTTCAACCTCGTCAATTCGCCAGTAATACATCCGGCCTAATTCAAGCCGGCCAGGTTCATAAGTATTGGCATCATGATTCTGGATAAGAAGCACATCAAGCGGATTATTTCTGTCAGCGTCATTGACATCATCGAAAACTGTTCCCAGGTACACATCATGTGTCTGGGCAGTCTCTCCCGGGGTCCAGCTAAGGATTAAATCCCTTGATACATCTGCAGCTTCATCTTCAGGTATGGGATTGGACGCCAGGTCGGGTGAGGTGAAACCTTTCATAATAGCCTGAATTTCCTCGGTTGTCAGCGCCCGGCTGTAAATTGCCACATCGTCAATAAGGCCGTCCCAGAAGGTGCCTGTTGATTCCGGGTTCAAGCCAATAAACATATTTGTGGTACTTATGCCTATGGGCACAGTAGTTGGGGCGCTCCCGTCAAGCACTCCGTCCAAATATATCTTGACGTTTGCACCATCATACGTTCCGGTGGCGTGATGCCATTCGTCGAAGCCAACCGCAGTGGCTCCATCAACCGAATAGGTTTCGGGTTGATCCCACCAGGTTACACCAAAGTGGAACCTCGGGTCCATATTCACGTTACTAAGCCTCCA
This sequence comes from Phycisphaerales bacterium, assembly GCA_050049715.1. Classification (GTDB taxonomy): domain Bacteria; phylum Planctomycetota; class Phycisphaerae; order Sedimentisphaerales; family Anaerobacaceae; genus NIOZ-UU13. Next base: position 2,456 of record JASFVS010000368.1, on the reverse strand, counting down.
TGCGTTTTCACCCTTAGCGACCGCGGCTTGCCACGCGGTGCTAACTGCTCTGATATTTAACCATGCGGCAACCGTAATCTCGCCGGTGATATCAAAGAGCGGATCAGAACCGCAGTCCACGTAGTCGTCATCACCATCAAGATTTATGGCCAGGTCATAGACACCGGCTTCATAAGTTGGATCACCCACTTCGGTGCCGTGAAGCTCATTGCCGGAGATGTCATCGGCATTGCCCTCAAACTGATACCAGGCGATAAGGTCTGGGTCACCGGCGGGGAAATAGGCGTGGGCTATGTTTACCTGAAGCATACCCAGTACCAAAACAAAAGAAATCAAACAAAGCATTTTCTTGCACATAATAATATCCCTTTAAAAATGTAGATTTGAAATTGATATATGAAATATTTCTAACTGTAAAGCACAAAGTTACGGCAAGCCTCCTCGTACCACGCAAAATAATTCCCACATTATCCTAACCAGCAAGAAGAACTAACCTCTCAGATGACCATAGTCAATAAAGAATTACTCCTTCGGAGCTGTCCAGAGCAAACTCTGTTTAAAAAAAACCTGCTCACTATATTTATACCAAATTAGTCGCCTTCGAGTCAAGAGTTTTATGCCTATTATTTATATTGCCTATGCACGTGAGTTTTACATAGAGAATGAGGTTTATTTCAGAGGCCAAGTGTTGTTTTATCGTCGAAATTGACTTTTAAATCTGACTCGGATGATGTGTTTTGATTTCTCAATTTTTACAAGAGAGTCATCGGCTCACTATCTCGACTGTGCCTGCGGTAAATTGTAATTCCCTTACAGCCGAGTTGATAGGCTAATTTATAAGCTTTATCAACAGAGGTTACGGTGGTTTTTTCACTGAAATTTATGGTTTTACTCACTGCTGCATCGCAGTGTTGCTGGAAAGCTGCCTGCATGCGGATGTGCCATTGCGGCTTGATATCGTAAGCGAATTTGAAAACTTTGCGAATTTTATCCGGGATGTAGTCGATTCCCTGGATGCTGCCGGTTTTAGCAATTTGCTTTTCCAGTTTTTTGCTGTAAAAGCCGTGTTTGTCCGCTATCTGTTTGAAAATCGGATTTATCTGCAGCATTTTCGAGCCATCCAGGACTTGTCGTGCGAACACAGGCGAATAAACAGGCTCGATTCCCGAAGAACAATTCGCAATAATGCTTATTGTGCCGGTTGGAGCCACGCAGGTAGTGGCGGCATTGCGGATTTTTTTCTTTCTTTTGGTTCTCCAGGTGCTTTGACTCCAATTTGGAAACGGCCCGCGCGAATCGGCCAGCTCGGTGCTGGCTTTATGTGCGTTATTATTTATAAAGCTCATAAGCTCCGATGCGAATTTAATACCCTGTTGGGAATCGTAAGGTATCCCAAGCAGGAAAAGGCAATCAGCGAAGCCCATAATACCTAAGCCGATTTTGCGATTTGCCTGTGCCAGGCGAACGGTGTTTCTGACCGGATATTTGCATACATCAACGATATTGTCTAAAAATCGCACGGCTAATTTAATAGTCTTATCTAAATCCGGCCAATTTATATCTGCTTTTTTGTTATCAAAGTTAACGAATTTAGTAAGATTTATACTGCCTAATGTGCAGGCCTCATAAGGCAACAATGGCTGCTCTCCGCAGGGATTCGTAGCTTCTATTCGGCCCAGCGTTGGGGTCGGATTGTCATGGTTAATTCGGTCGATGAACACCACACCCGGCTCGCCGGTTTTATGTGCGCATTTGACGATTGTTTTCCATATGTCACAAACGGTATAAAATTGGCCTGTTTTTATGGAAGAAGGTGCGCCCTTGGCCGTTAGTTTGTGTAAATCTTTTATTGTATAACAGGTAATGTCAATTTGCCGTGGCAGCAGGTATCTTTCCTGATTACGGGGATTTTTAACGATGTGCAAAGTCTTGCCGGACGTGAGAACTTTTTTCATCCAGTCATCGCTTATCTTTGCGGAAATATTGAAGTTGGTAAAGGTCTCTAAGTCCTGCTTGGCGTGCAGGAATTTCAGGATGTCCGGATGCTCGACGCTCATTATGCCCATATTAGCGCCGCGGCGAAAAGCACCCTGTTGTATTGCATTAGTGGTTTCGGAAAAAACCCGCCAGAAGCTAATCGGCCCCGATGTTGTCCCGCCGCTGGAAACAACACGGTCTCCTGTCGGTCTTAATCTGTCAAAGCAAAATCCGGTGCCGCCACCGGCCTGCTGAATCAGTGCCGTTTGTTTGACGGTTTCGAATATGCCTTCTATACTGTCTTCTATAGGTAATACAAAACAGGCACTGAGCATTCCACGCCGTCCGGCGTTCATAAGTGCAGGGGAGTTGGGCAAAAACTTAAGCGACGCCATTAAATCATAATATTTTTTGTGCCACTGTCTAATCTCGCTTGCGCCAGCTCCGTATCTTTCTTCGGCCTTAGCTACAATTGATGC
>JASFVS010000367.1:0-3176 GCA_050049715.1 Phycisphaerales bacterium | reverse complement strand
GTAAGAAACCACAATCGGCGTTGTTTTGGGGTCAATTCCGCCATCGACCTCAATGCGAACGTTCGGCCCGACAATTTCCCTGACTCTGGAAATTTTCTTCGCCGCCTCGGGCATAAATTTCTGTCCACCGAAGCCCGGCCGCACCGTCATAACCAGAACCATATCGCAAAACGGCGCAACACCTTCTATGGCCTCGACCGGCGTTTCCGGGTTCAGGCATATACCGGCGGTACATTTTAAACTGTGTAATTTTTCGATAAGTCTCTGCGGCTCATCAGCCACTTCAATGTGAAACGTTATATGGTTGGCGCCGGCCTCGATGAATCTCTCGGCATATTCAGCCGGCTCACTTATCATTAAATGAGCATCGAAAACGAGCCTGCTGTACTTACGAAGCTTGGCAATTACCGGCGGGCCAATCGTAATATTCGGGACAAAGTGGCCGTCCATAACGTCAAGATGCACCATCTTGACGCCAGCCTTTTCCACAATAGCTATCTCATCGGCCAGCCTTGCAAAATCGGCGCTAAGTATCGAAGGCGCAACCTGAATTGTTCCTGCTTTGGGTAATCGCATTTCTTCGATTATCCCCCAACACGAATTTTATTTCTCATCAAGGATTTCAAGGCACTTGAACTTTTTGCCTTCCAGAAATTCAAGCGAGGCACCTCCGCCTGTTGATATATGACTTACCCTGTCTTCCAGACCAAGCTTTTTCACCGCCGCCGCACTGTCACCGCCACCGATTATGCTGCGCGCGCCGTTGTCCGTTGCCTTGGCAACCGCCAAAGCCACGGCCTCGGTCCCCTCGTCAAAAGGAGGTATTTCGAAAACACCCATCGGCCCGTTCCAAACGACTGTTTTGGCATCGACGATTTTCTCTGCAAACGTCTGTTTCGCAATCGGCCCTATGTCAACAGCCTGAAAGCCGGGGTCAATGTCACCAACTGCGGTACGATGAGACGCGCCGGGCTTAAGCTCGCGAACCACATCATGGTCCACAGGTAAAATCACCTCACAATCCGCATCGGCCGCCTGATTCAGCAACTCCTGGCCCTTATCGATAAAGTCGTCCTCACACAAACTCTTACCAATGCTCTTACCCCTGCCTTTCAGAAATGTATATGCCATAGCGCCGCCAATAATAATGCGGTCCACCTTATTAATCAGGTTCTCGATAACGCCTATCTTGTCCGAAACCTTTGCTCCGCCCAATATCGCAACGAAAGGCTTCTCCGGATTGCTAAGGGTCTCGCCCAGATACTTCAATTCCTTTTCGATAAGAAAACCTATTACCCGCGGCTTGCCTTCCATCAGACACGGCACCGTGTACATCGATGCGTTGTCCCTGTGCGCCGTACCGAAAGCATCGTCAACGTAAACGTCCGCCATATCGGCAAGCTGTTTTGCGAAATCATCTTTTGCCTGTCGCAGTTGCGCATCTTCCTTCGCGGCCTTGTCCTTTATGGTCTCTTCCTTGTGGAAGCGCAGGTTCTCCAGCAGCATACACCGGCCGGGCTCCAGCGCATCGGCCTTTGCCTTCGTTTCCGGGCCGATACAATCGTCGGCGAAGACTACTTCCTGATCCAGAAGCTCCGAAAGTCTTTTAGCAACGGGTGCCAAAGACATCTTGTCCTCTCTTTGCCCTTTGGGCCTGCCGAGGTGGCTCATAAGAATCAGCGCACCGCCGCCATCTAATATTTTCTTTACCGTAGGCAGCGCCTTAACAATTCGGTCGTCGCTGGTAATATTACAATCATCGTCCAGCGGCACATTAAAGTCGCACCGCATTAAAACCTTTTTGCCCTTTACATCGATGTCAGCAACAGTCTTCTTAGCCATTTTCGTTACCTGCTCTTTTATGTTATCTTCATGTAACAGAGTATCCATATCGAACCCCGCTTTTTACGTGGCGCTGTAGATTTGTAACCTGAGTTTGCCGCTGAATATTCGAAACCCGGATTACATCTTCGCCATTTTTTCCATAATATCGACGCTGCGGTTCGAGTAGCCCCACTCGTTGTCGTACCAGCTCACGACCTTAACCATATTGCCTATGACCATTGTGCACAGCGAATCGAAGATGCTCGAAGCGGGATTCAGCACAATGTCACTGCTGACAATCGGCTCATCGCAATATTCCAGAATGCCTTTCATCGGGCCATCGGCCGAGGCTTTCATCGCCGCGTTCACACTGTCAATCTTAGCGTCCTTTTTGACATTGACCACAAGGTCAACGATACTGCCAACCGGAATAGGCACGCGAACTGCCATTCCATCCAGTTTGCCGTCAAGGTCCGGAACCACTTTGCCTATGGCTTTTGCGGCGCCTGTGGTAGTGGGGATAATGTTGGCCGCAGCGGCCCGCGCGCGACGCAGGTCGCTGTGTATCATGTCCGCCACCCGCTGGTCGTTGGTGTAGGCGTGAATCGTTGTCATAACTCCCCGCTCGATACCGAAAGCGTCGTTGAGCGTCTTGGCTATAGGTGCAAGGCAGTTCGTCGTGCAGCTTGCATTCGACACACATTTGGCGTCGGCAGTCAGCTTCTCATCGTTAACGCCCAAAACTATAGTCGCATCGATGTCGTCCTTGGCCGGAACACTTAACATGACCCTCTCAGCGCCGGCCTTGATATGGTCGGCATAGCCGCCCTTCGGCGATTCGGCCTTGCGGAAGATTCCCGTCGATTCGAGCACGACCTTAACGCCCATGTCTTTCCAGGGCAGCTCCGCCGGATTCCTGACGGCCAGAACCTTGATTGGTGTGCCGTTGATGATTAGTGCATCATCCTTTGCCTCGACTGTTCCATTCCATTTGCCCATCACAGTATCGTATTTGAACAGATGCGCAAGGCTCCTGGCATCCGAGAGGTCGTTAATTGCAACCAGTTCCAAATCACCTTTTCTTTGCATAATAATTCTTGCTACGGCTCTGCCTATCCGGCCGAACCCGTTAATTGCCACCTTTGTAGCCATTTGTACTTCTCCTTTTAGATTATAAAAACACCCTTTTTTACAGGTTAAATCCCCCATTCATCTCTTTCGGAGGATAAACGAAAAAGCTACTTTATTTATTACTCGATATATTGTCAAGTGTTTATTACAAATACGCCTTTTTGTTCACTAATTAGATATAAAAACACATTACGCGGGTTTCCTTCGTAAATTTATGTAAC
>JASFVS010000364.1:0-3186 GCA_050049715.1 Phycisphaerales bacterium | reverse complement strand
AGATGGTTTGCGGAATCAGAGTATACAGTTTATGGAGGTTTACATAACAGTGTAGCATAGAAAACTAAATAAAAAAATTAGTTAAAGGGAAAAATTATGTCAAGTAAAATAACATTAGATGGGGTATCAGTAGATGGTTCATTGTTTTTCAGTGAACAAACATCTGCATTGGCGAGCATTCCGGGAATGGGACAATTATGGGTCAAAAGCCCGGGAACATCTGCTGTGGGATTTCTTTCAATGACGAGTGCGGTTAATACCTTGTGGTTTACTAATAATGCTGGTACGGATGTGCAATTAGGAATTGAAGGAGATAGTCACCAGTATGTGGACAGAGGAGATCCTTCTGATTGGGATTTCCAGATAGGCGACTTAATTACTGATGGAACTTGGCGAGATTTAGACCTGAGTTCAATAGTTCCATCTGGTGCGGTTGCAGTCCTTATGTATGTGATTGTTCAGGATAATTCGGCAAATAAGAATATCAAGTTCAGGAAAAATGGTAATGTTAATAATAAGAATGTAAGTACTGTTAGAACTATTGTAGCCAACCAGAATTCGCAGCAGGATATTATTGTAAGTTGTGATTCCAATAGAATTGTAGAGTATAAGGCTTCAAATACTTCATGGACACGAATAGATATATTTGTGAAAGGATGGTGGACGTAATAAAATAAAAATATGAGCGTTTAGTAGTTTGTACTCGATAAATTACAATCCCAATGATAAAAAGCCCTGTCTTTTATACAGGGCTTTCAATATCAATAAATGATTAGGGCATAAAACCGAAAGGTTGGGACTAATTCAGATTTGCCTTCACTTTCTTTCTTTTACATCTTTTCCGAATGATAAAGCCTGCTGGAATAAGAAAAGAACCTAAGCCCAGGCCGGCATCTTCAGCCAGACCACGGTCGAACAACTGTGAGTATGCAATCGCAGTTATAGCTGGATAATAATGCTCACACAACCGGTTGAAACTATCGACATCCCCGTCTGAAGCTGCCTGAACTAAGTTTATTTCATCATTTTGTTCCACGTTTCTATTATATAAGTCTGTTTCCGGTTACGTAATAGGGCGCAAAAAATACCGTAAATATGGGGATTTTCTTTGTAAGGGTTTAGGTGAACTTCCAGACTTAATTATAGGTATTAGTAATGAAAGGATAAACAAATTACAGTACAATAGAAGGAGTTAAACCATGAAAATTAAAAAGAAATCCCATAAAAGGTGGATACTGGTTGCCATAGTGCCCGTGAGTATCATCACAGTAGGGGGGCTGGGAGCAATGCTATTAAACATTAAAGCCCAGGCGGCCAGTCCTATGACCCCTACTATCAATAGCTCAATAATCGACGATTTCAACAGGGCTGAAGGCCACAAAAATAACCTGATATGGTTCATTTCCGACGCCGCTAAACCGACTAACAGTGTTGATGCGGGGAAAGATTTCATACAAAACGAAGGTATCTCTTCCCTGCACGTAAAAGGCACTGTCTCTTTGAAGAACAACTGGAATATTGTTGGCACTCAGCTTGATTTACCACAGAACGGCGCAGGCTTAAAAACCTCCGGCCAGGATGGTATCTACTTAAAGGCTAAAGGCACTAATGGGGCATGGACTCTTAGTTTTTGGCTTCAGAACGCACGAGGCCGGTCGCAGCTATACCAGGCACAGTTTGAACTGACAGACCAGTGGCGGGAAATCCAATTGCCGCTTCGCATGTTTCGCTCGCTTGCCGCCGGCAAGCCTCCCGACAGCCGGGAGCTGTTCAGGATTAGCCCTGTCGCTTTTAGAAGACAAAAAGCCGTAGAGATTGACCTTGATGAAATTGGATTTTACAGGGAGCAGAGAATGTATAAAAAATTAACCGCATCCGAAAAACGTGTCATTATCGGCAAGGGCACCGAAATTCCCTTTACCGGCAAATATAATAATCATTACGAAAAAGGTACTTATACCTGTAAGCGTTGTGGTGCTGCGCTTTACGAATCGTCCTCTAAGTTTAAATCAGGCTGCGGCTGGCCCAGCTTCGACGACCAGGTGAAAGATGCCGTAAAGTGGCAGCCTGATGCCGATGGTATGCGAACAGAAATTATCTGCAACAATTGTGGTGCCCATCTTGGACACGTATTTAAAGGCGAAGGATTCACTGCAAAGAACATACGTCATTGTGTAAACTCTATCTCGCTTAACTTTATCCCGGCTGATAAGCCCCAAAAAGCCCAGACGGCCAAAGCGATATTTGCCTCCGGATGTTTCTGGGGAACGGAATATTATTTCCAGAAAGCTCCCGGCGTGATTTCAACAACCGTGGGCTACACAGGAGGCCACGTAGATAACCCAACCTACAAACAGGTTTGTACCGATACCACAGGCCACGCCGAGGCTGTAGAGGTCGTGTACGACCCGTCAATAATCAGTTATGAACAACTGGCAAAATTGTTCTTCGAGACCCATGATTTCACCCAGCTAAATCGCCAGGGACCGGATGTTGGAAAGCAATATCGCTCTGCAATTTTCTATTTGGACAAAGAGCAGCAGAAAATCGCCATTAGGCTCTTTGAGGAACTCAGGAAAAAAGGGCATAATGTTAAGACCCAAATAGAACCGGCGAAAAAATTCTGGCCCGCAGAGGGATATCATCAGGATTATTACCAGAAAACTGCCAAGCAGCCGTATTGCCATATATACAGAAGAATCTTCTAAGATTATTTTTCCTTGACCGGCAACTTGGAAAAAAATACTATACCCCACGATAAAGTTTCCATCCTTTTCTACTAAATCATTTTTTTATATTACATAATAAGGATAAATAGATGCAAAATTCAGCTTATGAATACGTACATGGCTATTCACCAAGAGAGAACGAAAGGCTCATTGATCAGGCGACAACACTGACCAAACTTTTGCACAATGACACGAAATATCCGCCGGGAGCTAACGTGCTTGAGGCTGGCTGTGGCGTTGGAGCCCAGACGATTACCTTGGTAAAGAACAGTCCCGAAACTAACTTCACATGTGTGGATATATCCGAAGAATCCCTGAAAGCCGCTCAAAACCTTATAGAATCGGCAGGATATAAAAACGCTGTTTTTCAGCAGGCTGACATATTCAACCTTTCTTTTCCTGACAATCATTTCGACCATATTTTTGTTTGTTTCGTCCTGGAGCATCTGAAAAAACC
>JASFVS010000079.1:0-10078 GCA_050049715.1 Phycisphaerales bacterium | reverse complement strand
GCAGGGGTCTTCTTTATGCAATACGTGTAAAGTGTTGCCATAACACTTCACTGCTTGTCTTCCAGGCCCAACAGGATATTTTCCTAAGTCTGTTTGAACATCCTAATCTACTAAGCGAGCTTATCTTTTACGACGTTAGTTTCTACCTTGTGGCCTGACTGTGGGTCCGCCGGTATCTTCACCATCGTGTACCAGCAACGAATCCAGTCTATCCTTCGGCTCGCTGGTTCCGGGTACAGGTATGCCGCCCACTCGAATGTCTCCGCCATCCCAGTACGTGTAAATGTTGTCGTCATTAATACCGCAGAACGATTGTCTTTCAAAATCCACATGGCCATCCATAAACAATACGTTTTGTCCGTCTTCCTGATGGGCAATAGCGTTTCCAACATTGACATATTCTTTGCCGCCGTCCGGGTCAAACTGAGGCGGCCCGGACATAGTCTTTGCTGATGCAGCGGGAGAGTTTATCCATGGGTTCCTGTCGGCCGCCACCGCCATACCCGGCTCGCTCGATGTCGTCAAGGCGTACAGGCCGTAAGGCATATGGTAGGAGTAGCTGCAATGGGTTATTGGCCCACGCCCGTCAATAGAGGCATCGCCGAAATCCCAGAACTCAATGAGTTCTATATTGCCTGCGTCATAGTCCACGGGCTTAAATTCGGTTGCTCCGGAATCGCCCTTGCAGATAAAGGATTTAGGCGTTACCTCAGCGTACTTGACGAGCAGATAGAAGCTGGATGTAATCGTTGCTGTACCACCGCTGCCATTTGAACCCAGGCCATAGGCGTCATAACGATTTGTGGCCGTCCAGTCGGCTATGCTGCCGCCCCAGGTGCTGTCTCTTCCGCCGGCTCGCGGAAACTCATCATCGTAATCGTTGCTGTAGATAAGCATTGCCTTACCGAGGCCGGACAGGTTCGTTCCACAGACCATTCGAAAGGCGAGCTGCCTTACCCTGGCCAGTGCGGGCATTAAAATGCCCATCAACAGAGCTATGATCGCGATTACCACTAATAGCTCGACTAATGTAAAACCTTTGCGTTCCATTTTCTTTCTCCTTTAGCTTTTTCGGAGATTCGCTTGCCCGACCGCTCTTAAGCACATTTTATTAATCTCATTTATGACAATAAAATTTGGCCTTTCGTGCCTGCATAATGACGATCCCTGCCGAATATAATATATAACGCCAAACGCCGTTTTTTTTGCGAATCTCCATGTTCGTGTTTTTTCGCTCAGAAACGGTCGGTTTACACAAATTCACAAAATAAATGCTCGCAATTAAGGTCCATTAAATTTGTTTAAGCCCATCATGCCGTTTGTTGCTTCTGATAAAATCTTGCTTTGCAAGATGTTTTTCGTTAGTTCTTCCGACCTGCTTTGTGGTGTTGATTCAAGTTGTCCCTCAGAAGCAGCTTCCGCCACTCTCTGTTTTATCAGAACAGCCCTTCTTCGAGCCAAAGTATTCAGTATTCCGGCCTGATTGTAGATAGCAAACCTGCGTGGCTGTTTAGAAAGCCGCGATGCTTCCTCATACTCTGTGACGGCGTTTTCCACTTGTCCTGTGTCGAACATAATAGAGCCGAGCAGAAAGTGCACATCAGCGTTATCGGGAGCCAGACGTGTTGCCATTGCGGCGGCATAGAGTGATTTCTGTATGTTGTCCTTGTCTCGCAGGCAGAGTGACCTTATCATCCAGGCTACGGCCGATTTTGGATAGGTCTTTAACACGTTTCTCGAATATGACAAAGCCGCCTCCGTTCTGCCGGTTAGTATCAGCTTTGAGCAGAAAGAGAATATTTCTTTCTCGGTTCTTTGCCTCAGGTCAAGAAGTGCCGGATTCTCCGGAAGAACAGCCAGTCCATCTATACAGCAGCTTAATTTATCCATGAGATTTACTGCACCGTTCGACATCAGCAGATAACTCGAGGCGTCATGGATTTGTTTGTAGTCCGAAAGCCACGTTTCCTTTTCTCCCTCACTGAATCCTTTCCAGTCGATATGTTCGTAAACAGAGTCGCTTTTTACGCGGGAAATAAATCTCTGGAATGCCAAGCAGCCGGCCGCCTTATTGTCAGTTGTAAATTCGATAAAGGGCTGAAAGTCACTGTTTATGGAAAAGCTTTTTATAGAACGTCTCAGGTCGTTTTCGTCACCAATGTAACAGCTTAGCACATCCATGTTATTATTTATATTTATTTCGGAAAGGCTTTCATGCACCCCGTCTCTCGACAGCTCGCTCTCTATGTGCTCTGGTGAAAAGTACTGCGGCTGTTCGGAGCCAACCACGAGAAAGTACTGAGCTGGATCAGGAGTCATATACCATATCGTGACGTGTGGAAAAACTTCCATCATTGTGCCGATTATGCTGTTTAACACAGACATTGGCTCTACGTTGTGCGTGGGTATCCAGGAAATAAACAGCCCATTCTCATCGAGGCGTTCTTTGGCATCTTCGAAATATTCTTTGGCATAAAGAGAAGAATTTTCTGCAAAGTGCTTCGGATGGATTGAGTCATTGACTATCGCATCGTATTTTGTGTTTGTCAGATGGATATAATTTTTCGCATCCATGTATATCATTCCTATTTCGTCGCTTAGTCTGTCGCCGAGGTTAATATGCCTGAAAAATCTCGAGGAAAGGTCCACTATCTCCCGTGCAATCTCGACGCAATCAGCCCTTTCAAGTTTATGAAGTGCCATACAGGCGGTGCTTTCGCCCGAACCGAATCCGATGGACAGGACTTTTTTCGCTTTGCTGTTCAGCAGAACTCCGAAATGCCCCAGCATCTTCTGGTCGCTGCGCCAAAAATAAGTATCGCCCGCCACTCTCTGGCCTGATGTATAGAGATACAAGGTATTTTCTGAAGGGTCTTTATACAGTGAAACTGTTGTGGAGGCGCCTTCCCGAACAGCTACAAGCTCAAGCTGTTCTGGAAGCATCGGATTGCTTTTGACGATGGTATCGAACAAGTCAGACGGCATTTTCACGATGATTGCTGTGAACAGAGCGGCCGCCATCAAAAATCCGAAACGTCTTGCATATCCGGAGTTTCGAGTAAATATCAACCAGATAACCCCTGCAATCCATATACCCGCAAGACCGAGAAGTGAGATTGTTATTTGCAGCCCAAGCAACGGCAAAAGAATAAAACCGGTTACAATTCCGCCCATCACGGCCCCTATCGTATTTGCACAGTAGGCCATTCCCGTTGAGCGCCCTATCTTATGCATGTGGTTGGTCCAGGCCTGTAACGCTATCGGGAAACCTATCCCCATGATTATGGACGGTAGCAAAAACAAGAACGCACTTTGCACGAGCGGCTTAACCATATAGGTCGAAAACGGGACAATCATATTTGCAAGTTCGACCTCTCTCTCGATATCAGGCAAGACCTTCGATGTCCAGATTATCAGTAAGGGCAAATAAAATACGCCGCATATTCCCAGCAAATAAAGTGTGACTGCGAATCCTTTGGCAGGGCACTTCAATCCTTTAACCAGCCCGCTGCCTATGCCTGCACCAATGACATTTCCCAGCAGATAAACGGTAAGCACGGATGAGAATACGTAAGTATATCCGCTGAGCAGATGTATAATACTCCGCATCCAAAGCAGTTCGTAACCTATGCTTATTGCGCCGCTAAGGAGAAAGGCGAGAGCCAGTACGTACAGCCTGCCATCTGGCGCTTTGCTTAAGGTGGGCTTTGTGCTGATCAGAAGAATTTCTTCGCTCCGTTCTTCAAATTTATTTTCGGAGGATTTAGATAAAGACCATCCGCCGAAAGCAACGAAAAGATTTAGTGCCGCTGCTACATATAATGTACCCATGACACCAAAAAGCCGGAGTAAAACAAATCCCGCCAGGAAACAGCCTACGGCCGCGCCAAAAGTGTTCAGAGTGTAAAGTTTGCCGACCAGACGGCCGGCTTCTTTTTCGAGCGAGGTAATGAATCGACCCAGAAGTGGTAGTGTACTACCCATTAGCACTGAGGGTATGAGTAGAATCAATCCTGATACTATTATCTGAACTACCAGCAGCTCCCTGTGTGTGGGGTCGAATGAATGATAGAACCAAATATAAGCCTTATCTATGATTTTCAGTGCCCAGGGCAGGGACAAGGCGGATATAGTAATGAGAGTTTCCAGTAAAGCGTATAATTGTAGTCGGTTTTTGATGTTGTCAGAATACCGACTCATAATGAAAGCACCCAGTGCCAGCCCGCCCATGAATGTCGACACTACAATACTCGATGCGTAAACCGTGTTGCCGAGTATCAGCTTTAGAAGCCGTACCCATACCACCTCATCTATCAGAGAACATACCCCGGAAGCAAAATAAATCAACATCAACCGGTTAATATTTCTTTTTCTCAGAGTAATTGTTTCGCCTTCGGCAGTATCTTCGTCAAACTCTTTTTCATTATTCCTTTTTCGCATTTCAGTATCCCTTAAAAACCCACGTGCGTTAATCGGCTCGCACACTCACTAAACATGTGTCCGGGTGAGCCTCCGTATTTGCTTTTTTCGCTCAGAAACGGTCGGTTCACGCAGATTCACACGTAAAGCTCGTTGTCGATGGAGAATCCAGCGCAATCGCGCCATTGCACATTCAGGACTGCTTTTAGCTCAATTACTTGAGCTGTTGCTTTGGCAGGCAGGTTTAAGGTATGAAATAAGAAGGCAAATATGACAGTGACTTAAGTTATAATATAAGTCTTTCAAGCCTGCCTGTCGGCCAAAATTTTCTTTGTCGGCGCAAATCCTGCGCGCAAGAACCTTTCTCCAATTAATAATAAAAGCCAAAGTATAAAAGAACACTCACTTTGGCAGGCAGGTTTTCGATATGATAACGACAAGTAGATATAATATAAAACTTAAATTATGATAACTTTTTTCGCCTACCTGCGTCTACTATTTATATACGACTAAAAAACTCCTTTGTCAAGATAATTTCGTCAAATGTCACCTATTTTCTTAAAAATTTATCCTATTTTCTTGATATCCGCATTTTTAGCCTTTAATAGAGGGTATAAACAAGATGTTTTTTACGTCTTTCAAAAAAAATTTCGCTATAATATTCGTTCGTAAGCAAATTTCGTATAGATTCAAATAGCTGTTCTTCAAAAACGTTATTTATTCACTGTGGGCCAAACAATACAGGCAGGTGGGAACAGCGGAGCGGTCAGGATGCTCAAATAAATGTCGCTCGTGTGAATTGATTTACTTAAGCAATAACTGATGAATGAATGCTGCGACAAGCCAGACTGCAAAGCTTGCACAAAGCACAATCCACAAAGACAGCCGCTTGTGAAAACACAAAAAAGCCACAAGGAAAAATAGAATACTCGGTATTATCCCCCACAGTGCGCCTTTTGTATATTCAATCATAAGATTGGGATTTTCGGGGTTATCCAGATACAACCAAACGAGTACGATTAGTCCAGTCAGGGGCATAACTGCAATCAGCCCGGCCAAACTCGGCAGCTTGCGTCCTATCTGAGTGCAGACGGTGATAATACATAAACTAATCAATAATTTTATAGCAAAGCGCATCTTGACCTTTCTCTCATTAATTCAGGGATGAAATTTGGCGAGTGACGCAAGTCGGTATCGTCTCTCAGGATTTTCGCAGGTTCTTTACTTAATAAACCGGATTGTCAACGGATAACGATAGTGTTCGCCATTATTTGCCTTGACCGCCGCTATCAGCGAAAAGATAATGTCGGCAATGCCTATAATACCGACAATGAACGGTATCAGGGGTATCCCAATGCAAGTAATGGCACATACCATGCTGCCGATTAGCGAATAGAGCAGAATCGATATTTGAAAATTCACCGCCTCTTTACCCTGCTCGTTTACAAAGGGAAATTCTTCCTTTTTTATTTGCCAGAGAATCAACGGTGCGATTACACTGCCGATGGCGACCGAGATGGGCAGCAATCCGGCAAGGCCTCCCAAATGGCAAAACATCGCCCACATTCGGGCATCTTTACTGACTTCTCCGGTTGTTTGATTTTGTTGAACACTCTGCCCCTCATCGTTTCCCGAAGGCACTTCTGCCGGTTCTTGTTTTTCGTCAGTTTCCGCCATAGTCCAGCTCCCTTATATTGAGTTTCCCTTGATTCTTTAAAACCGGATGTTTTTAACAAAACCCCGCAACATCGTCAAGAGCAAAATCTTAGTTAAGGCTTGATAAAACAAAATCAAGTGAAAGGTGGCTACCAACTAACATCTCGGTGAGGATTCGACCTAAATCGTAACGATAACATCGCCAAATGTTTTTATCTAATTATATACTTTACTTAATCGCGCGCTGAACCATCCACTGTCACTATGTTTTAAAGAATGGCTTGGGTTTTTTCTTTTTGACTTTGCCGCCGGTCTTACTCGTTACGGCGACTTTCCCTTTCGATTCGGCCTCTTCTTTTTCCTTGATATGCTTGCGGATAATTTTCTGCTCAATAACGCCGGCAAAAGTGCTCGCCATAAAATATAAATTCACGCCCGACGGGCCCTTGTATAAAATCAAAGGCAGCATTATCGGGAACATGATTTTCATCATTTTCTGCTGCTGCGCAACCTGTGGATTGGACGCCGCCTGTGATGGCATTAACGCCTGTTGCATATACATTGCAACACCCATCAAAATCGGCAACAAATTAAATGAGTCGAGCTTGCCGAACAACGGCAACGTCACCGCATGAAATCTGATAAGAGCATCCGGCATCGAAAGGTCCGTAATCCAGAAAGGTAAGAACGGCGCACCGCGCAAATCGATACTGGTATATATCGCAGTCCACAACGCAATCAGAATCGGCATCTGTACCATCATCGGCAACATACCCATAATAGGTGAAGCACCCTGCTCTCTGTAAAGGGCCATCATTTGTTTGTTCATTTCAGCCTTATTATTGGCGTATTTCTTCTTTATCTCCTCGGCCATCGGAGCAAGCCTGCTCATCTTACTCATCGAGATTTGGCTCTTCTTGGTAAGCGGATGCAGAGCAAGCCTGACAAAAAATACAAGTATGAATATGACTATCCCGTAATTACCGATGAAGGAATACATCCATTTCATCAAAGCTAATATCCCGAACGCCAGAGGTTTGATAAGCCCGGCCGGACAGCAGCACGCCATAAAATCTATTGTCTGAACAAAACCCAGATTGCGATACTGCTCGTTTTTATCAAAAAGGCTCTTGTCTTTCGGCCCAACGTATAATTGAAAGTTATATGTTTTTAAATTGCCCGCCTGTCCTGCCGCTGTCAAAGAATTAATTTTTGTCGCCAGGCCCAGGCCCATCGTCTCATCGCCGCTATTGAATTTACGGTCCCTGTCGGGATTATAGATCCGCCCCGTCTTATCCATTATCCAGTCACAGTACTCTTTGCCTTCATCCGGCAAAGGCACTAATATCGCAGCGAAGTATTTGTTTATTACCGCCGCCCAGAGAAAGTTTGCGCCTGGTTTCTTTAGCCGCCTTTTTTCGATGGTCTGTGCTTTGCTGAGGTCTTTAACACTAAGAGCTACCCTGCTGATTTGCCCATCCGTCTCCCTAAAGCCGGCCAACACTTTTCTCATATCAGCCCTGAAGCCCTCCCTGCTCAGTCCTCCCGGGCCGGTCAAATTGATACGTACTTTCTGTTCCGCATCCAGCAGATTTTCGACAGTCAGCCTGCAATTCAAAAGATAGCTGTCGGGAACAATCCTGTAAGTCTTAACCAGCCTCATCGCTGGCTCGTTCGTACCCATAACTTTAATAATCGCCTCGAAGCGCGCCGTCTGAGAGCCGTCCCCTGCAACTTCCTTACCTAAATCCCTCCAGTGTAGCCTGTCCAGCGGCAACTGCAGCTCGCGTTCAACAAACACAAGATTCGCATTTGCCATCGACAAAATTTCTCTTCCATCCGGCTCCAAAGAAGGTGAAAGAATCACAAGCGGCTTAGGATTTTTATAATCACGGTCGTTGAATTCACTGAAAGTGGCTTTTCTGATAGCAGCGCCTTTCGAACTAAGCTCAAGCTCGAATTTATAACCGCTGTTGGGGTCCACCGAACCAAGTGTTACGCTCGTAGCCGGCTCACTGTCCGCGCCGAATTCGATTGAATCGTCCGCTTCAGTTTCATAAACTTCTTCGACAGGCTCCTCCGCAGCTTCGTCACCCTGACTACTTATTGCGCTTTGCAGAAGTATTAATCGCTCCGATTCAACCGCTGGAATCTTAAAAAAACCGGACTCAACTACAAGCAGACCGCAAAAAACAACAAAACAGACTACAACTAAAATCAAAATAATTCTCATAATCACTAATTCGCTAATCCGCTAATTCTCTAACTCACTAATTACTTCATTCATCTTCCATTCTGAAGCCGCTCCGCATGGAAATTATCTAACTGGTCGATTGCCTTTATTTTTTTCATAGTAGACTTATAATCGTATTCAAGACGCACGAAATACACCTTATTTTCTTCCACATACGCATAGCTCGCGCGGTTGTCTTTATCTCTGGGCTGCCCGACCGAGCCGATATTGATAATCGCCTTTTCATCCTCGACAATCGGATAAACATCGCCAAGCTCCGCCGGCAGATAAAAGTCCGGCTCATCGAGAAACACACCCGGCATATGAGTATGGCCCACGAAGCAAATGTTCTTGACTCGCTCGAAAAGCATTCGCACCTTCAGTGGATTCGTATAAACATCATCGGGAAAGATATACTCGTTAATCGGTCTTCTGGGCGAGGCATGAACAAAATCTATCGCGATAGATTTGCTTTTAAGTTTTCCTTTCAGTGTTCGACGCATCGGCAGCTCACCTAAAAAAGTCCAGCGCCTGTCACGGCATTCTTTCTCTTCTTCTGTTTCCAGAACCTCACGGCTCCAGAAGCTCGCCTGCTCCGCCCCGTAATTGAAATTCGTCGGTTCGTAGAAAACCGCATAATCGTGATTACCAAGCACGCACCATTTGGATTTTTCTATTATCAAATCGAGACATTCCTTGGGATTCGGCCCGTAGCCGACCACGTCACCGAGGCAGTAAATAATCTTTATGCCCCGTTTCTCGATGTCGGCCAGAACAGTTGACAAGGCCTCAATATTCGAATGTATATCGCTCACTACCGCAAACATATACGCCTTTTAAGTAAATAGCACCAAAATTTTTATATAGAAAGTACATTCATAGCAAAATTGTCGTAAAAATACCAGAATATTTATTGGCTTTTCGAAAAACACAGCTTACATTGCTCACACTCAACATACAAAAAAAGACCTTTTTATTTAGTCGTCGGTGCTGTTATAATATCGCGAACAAAATATAAAACGGAAATTTATATATAACGAGAAAAGATAAATGGTAGGCATAACCCTTCTTGAAACCCGCGGGCTGGTAAAAAAATATTCCGGCCGAACTGTTGTTAACGAAGTATGCATTCAAATCGAGCAGCGCAGCATTGTCGGCCTTCTCGGCAGAAACGGAGCCGGCAAAACAACCTCATTCAGAATGATTGTCGGAATGATTACGCCAAACAGCGGCTCGGTTATTTTCGAAGGCAGGGACATCACAAAGCTTCCGATGTACAAACGCGCCCGGCTGGGCATGGGCTATCTCTCTCAGGAACCCAGCATCTTCCAGCGGCTCAGCGTCCGCGACAACCTCTATGCGATTCTGGAAACGATGTCCATTACCAAGGCCCAGCGCAACCAAAAGGCCGACATGCTCATCGAGCGCTTCGCGCTCACCGAAGTCGCCAACAGCCAGGGAAGGTTCCTCTCCGGCGGCGAACGGAGAAAACTCGAAATCGCCCGCGCCATGGTCACCGACCCGTCACTTGTTCTTTTGGATGAACCGTTCAGCGGCGTCGATCCTATTGCCGTCGAGGATTTACAGCGCGAAATACGCCGGCTCGTCGCTTCCGGCGTTAGCATTCTCGTTACAGACCATAACGTTGAAAGAACGCTTGAGGTGGTCGACAAAGCCTATATCATCGACCACGGCAAGGTAATTGGTGCCGGCACGCCCGGCGAGATTGTCAGAAATGAAATCGTCAGAAAATCTTACCTCGGCAACACC
>JASFVS010000078.1:0-10087 GCA_050049715.1 Phycisphaerales bacterium | reverse complement strand
CGGAAAACGCCTTTAGGTTGTTGGCGTATATTTATTTGGCCGCTGCGGTCCTTTTCGCTGCTACAGGCAGCGCTTTTATAATATGCAGATATGACCCGTTTGTTGCATTTTTCCGCTTGAGCGGAAACTTGAACGTGTTAATAATCGGCGTCTGTTTACTGGTCATAGGCCTGTTCATAGGCCGCCCTTATTGCCGGTTTCTCTGTCCTTACGGATTAATCCTCAGACAGCTTTCACGTTTGTCGAAATGGCGTGTGACAATAACTCCCGACCAGTGCATCCAGTGCAAACTGTGTGAAGATTCATGCCCCTTCGGCGCTATCAAAAAGCCTGCGACGGATTGGCCGATGAAAGAATACAATAGAGCTAAAAAAAGACTTGTCTTTCTTATACTTATTTTACCTTTTTTGGTGTTTTCACTTGGGTGGGTGGGCTCGCATTTAAAAGACGTGACATCTCGAATGCACGCAACTGTCAGATTGGCCGAGCGAATACATCTTGAGGAAACAGGCGAAGTAGAAGGAACTACGGATGCCAGCCTGGCCTTCAGAGCGACAGGAAGGGAGTCTAAAGATCTTTATGAGGAAGCTTCGCAAATCAGGGCCGATTTCGAATATGGAGGCTGGTTTTTTGGTGGATTTATTGGTTTGATAACAGGCCTTAAGTTAATTGCTGTTTCTATATGGCGTAAAAGAACAGATTACGAAGCCGGAAGGGCGGGATGCCTGGCCTGTGGACGATGTTATCAATATTGCCCGATAGAACATCAAAGATTAAAAAAGCTAAAAGAGACGACCGGTAAAAATTGATGAAAATTGATACCGAAGAAAAATCGAAAAAGACCGAAATGAAAAGCCCGTGGTATATAAGCGCTGTTGCATCAGCAGTCATTGCCGGTGTTTTTTCTGTTATTGTGTTCATATTCATTGTTTCAAATTACATTGAAGTAAAAGTAAATAACGCAAGGCGGGAAATCACTTTGGAAAACCTAAAAATCGAGCTGCGTAAAAATCCGGATAATCCGCAGCTCATATCGCAGGTTCGCCGGCTGGATTTGCAAATCAGACGTTATAAGATTCAGGGACTGGATTTCTCTCGTAAAGGTTGTTATTTGCTTTTAGCCGGAGCGACAGTTTTTTTGGCTGCTCTTATGAGTGCAGGCGCGTTAAGAAAGAAAATTCATATCCCGCAGTTACTTACTGACAGGGCTGACGAGCAGCTCCGCCAGGCAATGTGGTCTCGATGGGCGGTAACCGCCGGTTTTATCGTAATTGGTTCTACATCGTTGTTACTCACAATGAGCTCCGGCGTCGATTTTAGCGTAGCCGACTCTAAGGCCAGTCCCTATCCATCGATTGAGGAAATTAATCGGAATTGGCCCGGCTTTCGTGGCCCTGGTGGTCTTGGAATAAGTGCATATACGAATATACCTAAAGAATGGAATGGAAAAACGGGAAAAGGCATTCTCTGGAAAACTAAGGTTCCGATTCAGGGAAATAACTCACCTGTTGTTTGGGACGACCGTGTTTTTCTTTCCGGAGGAAACGAAAATAAACTGCAGGTATTCTGCTTTGATGCCGCTACGGGCAAGCTCCTTTGGTCATCGGACGTAAAGAGTGAACATTTAGGAAATGAGCAAGAGCCGTTTGAAGTGATGGAAGATACCGGTTTTGCCGCTCCAACTGTTGTCACGGATGGCAGAAGGGTGTATGCAATTTTTGCAACCGGCGACATAGGTTGTTTTAATTTCGAAGGAAAGCAGCTTTGGAGCAGAAATTTGGGAGTACCCGATAGTGCTTATAGCTATGCCTCTTCACTTGCGATATATCGAAATCTTGTTTTAATTCAGTATGACCAGGGAGGCCTTGATAGCCAGAACTCTAAGTTGATGGCTTTGGATGGATTTTCAGGTCAGACCATCTGGGAAACAAAGCGTCCTGTTCCGAACTCGTGGTCTTCGCCCACGGTGACATATATCGAAGGCCGGCCGCAATTACTAACATGCGGCGTCCCCTGGGTCATAGCTTATGACCCTGCTAACGGCACGGAATTCTGGCGAGCGAACTGCCTGGCCGGCGACGTCGCATCGTCACCAATTTATGCTGGCGGTTTTGTATTTGCCATAGAAGCATACGCGAAACTTGTTGCCATTCGCGCGGACGGTCAGGGTGACGTTACACAGACTCATATTGCCTGGACAGCCGAAGATGGTATGCCGGATATATGCTCTCCGGTCAGTAACGGCGAGTTTATTTGGCTTCTGACGTCTTTTGACGGATTATTGTTTTGCTATAAAGTCGCGGATGGAACGAAGGTGTGGGAAAAGGATATGAGAGATTCTTTCATAGCCTCGCCGAGCCTTGTCGGTGACAATTTGTATATTCTAAGTGAGAAGGGAGTAATGTATATCATTGAAGCAGGCCCTGAGTATAAGGAATTGGCCAGATGCGAATTAGGCGAGACCTGCCATGCGAGCCCGGCTTTTACCGATGGTCGCATCTATATCCGAGGATTGGAAAATCTATACTGCATTGGAGAAGGGTCTTCCGAATAATAATCTATGGACGATTTGGATATTACATTTGTGGACCGTGCTGTAAGAAGTATCGGCACCGGGGCGGAAAAAACGCTCGAGATATTACAGGCCGTACAGGGCCATTACGGCTATCTGCCTGAAGAAGCTCTTGAAAGGATTTGTGAGATTACGAAAATCACTCCTGCTTCGATAACCGGCGTTTCAACTTTTTACAGCCAGTTCAGGCATAAACCCGCTGGCCGGCATAATGTTCGCGTTTGTATCGGCACAGCTTGCCATGTTAAAGGTGGCGGACAGATTTTCGATGCCTTTAAAAAATACCTTAAAATTCCGGAGCATGAAGACACAGACAACCGGAAGCTATTTACAGTCGAAAAGGTGGCCTGTCTGGGCTGTTGTATGCTTGCACCAGCTATACAGATTGATGATATAACCTATGGCCATCTTACGGGTGAGCAGGTCCCCGCTGTACTAAAAGATTTCCTCGAACAGCAGAAGGCCGGCTTTAAGCAAACATCTGAAAAAGTTCCGGACAAAGATTTCAAAGACCTTGGCGAAATTCGTATTTGTCTTGATTCGAGCTGCATCGCCGGCGGCAGCGCCAAGGTGTACGAGGCATTGCAGAAGGCCGTTAAACAAACACGAGCCCACGCGGTGGTCAAAAGTGTAAGTTGTTCCGGCATGTCTTACTTGGCGCCGCTTGTTGAAGTGGTTTTAGCCGATGGAACCTCATTTCGTTACGCAAGAGTTCTGCCCGTTGACGCCCGTGCTATTGTGCTGAGACATTTTAAGCCCAGAAAAGTCTTCCCGAAGATTGGAACTGCCGTCTCTACAATGCTCGATACTATACTAACCGACAGGGTATGGGAGCCTGTAACACGTTATTCGGTAGATGTTCGGGACAGGATTATATCAAGCTTTCTTGACAAACAATTACATATTGCTACGGATAATTGTGGTGACACCAACCCGGTTGACCTCGATGAATATATACAAAAGGACGGATTTCAGGCATTGCGAAAGTGTCTAAAGCAAATGAGCCCCGATGAGGTCATATCTGAAATCGAACGAAGCGGCCTTCGCGGAAGAGGCGGGGCGGGCTATCCGACGCACCTTAAATGGTCTGCTGTTCAAAAAAGCCAGCCTGACAATAAATATGTAGTATGCAATGGGGACGAGGGTGACCCCGGCGCCTTTATGGACAGGATGCTGATGGAATCATATCCTTATCGCATAATTGAGGGTATGGCAATAGCTGCCTATGCCGTCGGTGCTGATGAAGGCTTCTTATATATTCGTGCAGAATATCCTCTTGCTATAAAACGGGTAAAACAGGCTATTGAGCAGTGTAAGTTATGGAATTTTCTCGGCAATAATATTTTAGGCTCGAAATTTTCTCTACATCTTAACATTGTTGCCGGCGCCGGCGCATTCGTATGTGGCGAAGAGACCGCGCTTATGGCCAGTATAGAAGGCCGGAGAGGTATGCCGCGCTTGCGTCCGCCATATCCTTCCGAAAGTGGCCTCTGGGATAAACCCACACTGATTAACAACGTGGAGACTTACGCTTCGGTCTCCTGGATTATTTGCAACGGCCCTGAGACGTTCGCAAATTCCGGCACAAGCAGCAGTAAAGGGACAAAAGTCTTTGCACTGGCCGGGAAAATAGCCCGAGGCGGACTGATTGAAGTGCCGATGGGTATTACAATACACCAGATTATAGAAGACATCGGCGGCGGTATTACAAACCAGCTAAGATTTAAAGCCGTCCAGATAGGAGGCCCGTCAGGTGGATGCATACCGGCTGAGCTGTCCCATATCCCTGTAGATTTCGAAGCTCTGAATAATGTCGGAGCAATGATGGGTTCCGGTGGTATCATCGCGTTGGACGAATCGGATTGTATGGTTGATATCGCGAGATATTTCCTGGAATTTACACAGAACCAGTCTTGCGGCAAATGCACTTTTTGCAGAATAGGAACCCGCCGTATGCTCGATATTCTCGAACGCTTGTGCGCTGGCCAGGGCCGGAAAACCGACATAGAGGAGATCGAATATTTGGCTCAAATGGTCAGGAAATCCAGTATTTGTGGACTTGGAAAAACGGCGCCCAATCCCGTTCTTTCAACCCTCAAATATTTTCGCGAAGAATACGAGGCTCATCTTCAAAAGCGTTGTCCCGCTGCTAAATGTACCGCACTTATTACGTATTCGATAACGGATGATTGCATTGGTTGCAGTTTGTGCGCACAGCACTGTCCGGCTGATGCTATTGTGATGAATCCGTACCAAAAACACGAAATCGACCCTGAAAAATGCGTTCGCTGCGGGACATGTAAGAGTGTATGCCAGTTTGATGCTGTTAAGGTTCAATAATAGATGCCGAAACTTTTCATAGATAATAAAGAGGTTGAAGTTAATAAAGGTGCTACGATTCTCGACGCCGCCAACAAGCTCGGTATCGAAATTCCAACGATGTGTTTCTTAAAAGAGTACGAACCTTCTACCAGTTGTATGGTTTGTGTGGTCAAAGTCGATGGCCTGGATAATCTTGTGCCTGCCTGTGGAACTGTCGCTCAGGAGGGTATGCGTGTCCAAAGTAATTCCGAAGAAGTTCACCAGGCAAGAAAGACGGCTTTGGAATTGCTTTTAAGTGACCATCTGGGAGATTGCCTCGGGCCTTGCCAAATTATATGCCCTGCCCGAATGAACATTCCTTTAATGATTCGGCAGACTGCGGCAGGTCAATTCCGCGAGGCAATTGCAACCGTTAAAAAAGACATCGCTTTACCAGCGGTGCTTGGAAGAATATGCCCGAAGCCCTGCGAGCGAGGATGCAGACGAGGTGTATATGACGAAGCTGTATCAATCTGCCTCTTGAAACGCTATGTTGCAGATATCGACTTGAAATCTCGAAAACCGTATTTACCGACCCGCAAACCGGCACGGCGAAAACGCATAGCTATCGTTGGTGCCGGTCCTGCAGGTCTGGCCGCGGCTTATTATCTCCGGTGGGCCGGATACAGTTGCACCGTTTTTGACGACCACGAACAGCCCGGCGGTATGCTCCGATATGCAGTTTCCGAACAAGAACTTCCGAGAGACGTATTAGACAGGGAAATTGCTTTAATTGAGAAACTCGGCGTGAAATTCAAAACAAAAACACGGATAGGTGAAGATTTATCTATGCAGAAACTGTCTAAGGACTACAGCGCCGTTTTTATCGCAGTTGGCCGGATAGAACCTAAAGATGTCAAATCACTGGGGCTTGAGCCGGCTGCAAATGGCATAGCGATAGACAAAAATACTTACCAGACGGGTCTGCCCGGCGTATTTGCAGGTGGGGATGCCGTTCATCAACGCAAACTCACGGTTCGGGCTGTCGCAGATGGAAAAGAAGCCGCTGTTTCTATCGACCAGTATTTGTCTGGCTCCGAAGTAACCGGACCGACTAAGGAGTTCAACACTCATATTGGCAAACTGATGGACGGAGAGATTGATAACTTTTTGAACTTCGCAGACAAAACACAACGTGTGGAACCCTCTGCACCTGACAGTGGCTTTACCGAAGAGCAGGCCCGCAAAGAAGCCGCACGTTGTCTGCATTGCGATTGTCGCAAGGCTGATGTGTGTAAGCTAAAACAATATGCT
Organism: Phycisphaerales bacterium; assembly: GCA_050049715.1. GTDB lineage: Bacteria > Planctomycetota > Phycisphaerae > Sedimentisphaerales > Anaerobacaceae > NIOZ-UU13. The sequence goes on along the minus strand of JASFVS010000078.1, from coordinate 3,900 downwards.
CAAGTCTCTGATGCAAAACCAGCCCGCTTTAAAGGTCCGCGCAAGACGTTTGTACAGCACGTTCAGCATCCGGAAATTATTTACGAGCCGGGCAAATGTATTGATTGTGGTCTTTGCATACAGATAGCTGCCAGAGAGTCTGAGGAGCTTGGGCTGGCATTTACGGGTCGAGGATTTGATGTTAGGGTGGCCGTACCTTTCGGCCGTTCGATGGCTCAGGCTCTTAAAAGCTCTGCGCACAAATGCGTAAACGCTTGTCCAACAGGTGCGTTGGCTTTTAAGAAGCCGTAATATAGTGATGCTATAGCAACGGTATTTAAACTTGGACATTTAGAGTAAGATATTGTATAAAGCTGAACTCAACAAAAGAAAAATATTTTTGGAGGAATATCATGCGGATACGCGAAGTAACTAAAGATCACATTCGTACGTTAATCTTTGGATTCTCGATCTGTGTTTTTCTAACAAGCTACTATAACACCACTCATGCGGCGGATTGGCCGAATTGGAGAGGGCCAAATTACAACGGAATATCAAACGAAACAGGCTGGACGACGGACTGGCCGAATGGAAAACCGGCGGTTCTATGGAAAACCAATGTTGGAACCGGATTTTCTTCTATTTCTGTAAGCAATGGCCGCGCTTACACTATGGGTAATATAAATGACAGGGATATTCTTTATTGTTTTGATGCCGCAACAGGTAAGAAAATATGGGAGCAGTCTTATGACTGTCCCTTATTTAGAAAAAACCATGAAGGCGGTCCGTGCGGAACGCCGACTGTGGAAGGTAACGCTGTTTATACCTTCAGCAAAAACGGAGATGCCTTACGTTTTGCAGCCGATACCGGCCGTATAGTATGGCGCAGAAATCTGCACAGAGAATATAACTATGAGCACCCCACTTGGCATTTTTCAAGCTCTCCCGTAGTGGTTGATAACATGGTTATTCTTAATGCGGGAACCAATGGCATCGCACTCAATAAGAATGATGGAAGTCTGATATGGCAAAATGGAAACGACAAATCCGGCTACGCCTCCGCTGTACCTTGTACTCAGGCGGGTAAAAAATGTGTGGTAATGCCTACGAGAGCGGAACTTGTTTCATTGGATACTGCAACAGGTCGAATCGTTTGGAGATACCCTTGGAGAACAAGGTACGATATTAATGCTGCCGATGCCATTGTTTTAGGCGATAAGATTTTCATTTCTTCCGGGTATAACAAAGGCTGTGCATTATTAAAAATGGACGGCAATAATGTTACTGAATTGTGGCGCAATAGCCATATGCGGAATCAAATCAACAATTCTGTGATATGGCAAGGCTATATATACGGTTTTGATGGGCAAGTTGGGGGTGGAGGTCAGCTCAGGTGTGTGGATTATGAAAATGGCGAGGTAAAGTGGGCAAAAGGAGGATTAGGTACCGGTTCGCTTATGCTTGCTGATGGTAAACTAATTATTCTCAGCGAAAGAGGCAAACTGGTAATTGCATCGGCTTCACCGGATCAATACAACGAATTAGCGTCCGCACAGATACTAACAGGCAAATGCTGGACCGTACCGGTATTATCGAATGGCAGGCTATACGCCCGCAATGCCGATGGAGACCTTGTTTGTGTCGACCTCAGAAGTGAAGGCTGATTAAGCCTAAACTGTTGTCTTAAAAGTAGATTTGCAATTTCTGTCCTCTAAGAGACCTGTATTTTTTATCGGGATTAAGGAATATGTTAAAAGTAATTCGAAAGCATCTGTTCATCACTATCTTCATTCTTAGCATTTGTTCCTGCACTACGCAAGCGGCGGATTGGCCGCAATGGCGTGGGCCTAACCGGGACGGAATATGTACAGAGACCGGCCTGCTTAAAAGCTGGCCTAAAGAAGGCCCGAAGTTATTGTGGGAGCTTACGGGGCTTGGCGTTGGCTATTCCAGCATGTCGATTGTCGATGGTAAGCTGTATACAATGGGAGACGTACCCTTGGACTCGGGAGAAGCACAGTGTGTTATTGCCTGTGACCTCTCAACACGCAAACGATTGTGGGCTACCAGAATAGGTAAGCCGCACAGTGACGGTGGTCCACGCTCCACACCAACTTATGATAACGGACTTCTTTTTGCAGTAGGTACGGATGGTGACATTGTGTGCGTCGATGCGACTACCGGCCGGTTACGTTGGAAAAAGAATTTACAATCTGACTTAGGTGGCGGAAATACTCCGCGATGGAAATTCAGTGAATCTCCACTTGTGGATGGCGACAAACTGTTATGCACACCTGGCGGCCGAAATTCCACAATAGTTGCTCTTAACAAAAAAACAGGAGAAATTATCTGGAGGTCCTCTACTCCCGACATAGGACCGCAGGGAAAAGACGAGACGGGCTATTCGTCCATTATTAAAACACGAACAGGTAATATTTGGCAGTATATTCAGCTGACTAATAAAGGTTTAATTGGTGTCTCGGCTGAAGATGGCAGATTTCTATGGGGGTACAATAAAATCGCAAACCGTGTCGCTAATGTTGCCACTCCCATTGTCCATGGGGATTATATCTTTTGTTCGACCGCTTACAGAACCGGCAGTGCCCTGTTAAAGCTGGCCGCCGAAGGCGATAATGTAACGGCCCAGGAAGTTTATTTCCTCGACGCCGGGACTTTCCAGAACCATCATGGAGGTTTTATCCGGCTTGGCGATTATATCTATGGCGGCCATGACCACAACAAAGGCAGGCCGACTTGCCTGAATATGATGACTGGAAAAATAATGTGGACGGAAAGCCAGCCCGGCGGAGGCTCGGCGGCTGTACTCTACGCGGACGGACATTTATATTTCCGGTACCAGGACAATGTCCTGGCTCTCATCGAGGCCACTCCTGACAGATACAATCTTAAGAGTACATTTAGACTTTCCAAACGCAGGGGCATGGGTGAAAATGGCTGGGCACACCTTGTTATCGTCGATGGAAGGCTCTATGTACGCGATGCTGATGTTCTGTTAGTCTATGATATAAAGGAAAAATAGACACATGCTCAGCCTTCTGCTTTATTAAGAAGATTGTCGGAGAAAAAGTGAGCACAAACGAAGAAACACTGGACAATGCGAATCCTGAAAACACTTTACCTATGCGTCAATACTCACACACTCAGGAGCTTATCAACAATGTTCCCTATTTAACTATGACCGTATTGGGAACGATTATTTTCCTTGTTGGTTTTGGCATCTCAACCTGGGGGTTGGTAACGGCTGTTACATACTTCACCTATGGCTTGGTAGGGGCCTTATGGATTATGATTTTCGTCTGTCCGTATTGTAGATATTTTGACACGAGGTCTTGTCCCTGCGGATATGGCCGGATAGCCGTAAAGTTTCGAAAAAAGGAGTCTTTTGAATGTTTCAGTGATAAATTCAGGAAACATATACCTGTGATTGTGCCTTTATGGTTCATACCGGTATTGGCGGGAATACCTTTTATCATCCGCAGTTTTTCCTGGATGATGTTGATATTGCTTGTAGCTTTCTCTCTTGTAGCTTTTGTAATCCTGCCTCTCGTTTCAACCAAACACGGCTGCAAAGAGTGCCCACAGAAGGATACCTGCCCATGGATGAAGCGCAAAGCTGGTTGATTATCCGTCGGTCTGGGATATTTGGTAACAAGGAAAAACTTTGAAAGTTTAATGTCGCTCCATCAAACAAATTTGGTTGATTTCGGTAATCGCAGCAAGTTAAAGGTTTATCCGATAAGCATCGGTGCCATGCGCTTGCCCCATGAAGAAAAACGGGCTGTCTCTCTTATAAGGCAGGCTATTGATACTGGGATGATTTATATCGATACAAGCCGGGGCTACGGCGATAGTGAAATTAAAGTCGGCAAGAGTCTTAAAGATGGTTATCGCCAAAAGGTT
>JASFVS010000363.1:0-3198 GCA_050049715.1 Phycisphaerales bacterium | reverse complement strand
AGGGGAACGTTGGCATATTGCTATCCTATTTTACGGATGATGCGATAGTGTTACCCGATCAGCTTGAAGCGGCTATAGGTCAAGATGCCTTACGTAGGCATTATCTGCAGCAGATGGAGCAACAGGTTAAAATCCGTTCGTTGAAAGATATTGAAAGTCAGATATGGATTTGCGGAGATTATGTGTTTGAAGTCGGTAATTTTGTAGTATCAATCACAAGCCCGGAGTTGCGATTTATGCTAAGTGACTGGCAGAAGAATCTGGCTGTCTATAAAAAGCAGCCGGATGGTTCGTTGAAGATGAAGCTTACCGCCAGCAATCCGACACAGATTCCTGAGGATGGAAATATCCCTGAGGCTATTGGGCCTGAAGCGGTCAAGGTTATTTCCAGCCGGAGACCATCGAACCTCCCGTTAAGTGTATCTGAGCAAATTAAAAAGGATGAAGATATATTCCATAATAAATTTCTTGAGCGTGATGCTGAAGAGGCGGTTGAGTTTTATGCTGAGGATGCTGTTTTGTTGCGCTGGGGTGAGGATGCCCTTAAAGGCAAATCAGAAATACTCAAAGTTATCAAGAAGTCATTGCGAGAAGAGCCGCTGGTGGATATTACCCAGAAGGTTGTGCATGTCGAAGGTAACAGCCAGATGCTTTTTGTGGTCAACTTGTTAACCTGGACTTTTAAGGATGCATCTTCGGGTGAAAATGTGACTTTGCCTGGTAAGGGAGTCCATGTGTGGAGGCGTCAAAAAGATGGTTCCTGGAAGATACTCTTCGACCTTTATAACGTTAATGTTCCTATTCCGGGCAGATGAGGATGGCCTGTGATTTTATTGGAGACCTGAGTCGCATCAGACAGGGTTTTACCTGAGATTTGTTGAAATATTACTGTGCGATGACAGCGTAATTCAGCGGAGGCCAAGCCGAAGTGGAATTACGCTGTTTTATTTTTATTATCTTTGGTGGGTTTGTTTTTCTTATCTGGTTTTGAATCTTCGGATTTTGATTTGGTTTCAGAATCCTTTTTACCGGTGTTCTTGCCGGCGGATTTTTTCTCGCTCTCCCTGGCTTTTTTGTAGTTTTCGCTTCTGTAATCGGTTTCGTAAAAACCAGAACCTTTGAAAATCACCCCTGCTCCGGTACCGATTAATCGCTTGAGTTTTCTTTTTTTACATTTTGGACATGTTCGGAGGGGTTTGGCCGTTATGGACTGGAACTGCTCGAACTTATGTTTACAGTTTTCGCACATATATTCATAAGTCGGCATCTCAATCACTCCGTGTTATTAGTTTTGGTCTCGCCGGTTGTCTGTTCCTGTAGCCCCTCGTCTTTTTTTTGAGTTGGCTGTTTTGTAGTTAGCTTATTAACAATTACTTTGCTTGGCCGAATAATCCGCCCGTTTAGTTTGTATCCCTTTTGGAACTCTTCCAGAACAATGTTATCTTCTTTGTCAGGTTCTGCCTTTTGCATCATTGCTTCATGCATGGCCGGATTGAATTTCTCGCCGGGGGCGTTTATTTGCTCTACGCCGTGCGACTTTAAGATATCGAGCATCTGGTCATATATAATCCGGATGCCTTTGACAAGTATATTTGTATGTTCTGCGGAATCGACGTTTTGAAGAGTATGCTCAAAATTGTCGAGAACAGGCAGAAGTGTTTTTATTATCTTTTCTTTTTCGTAGGCAATCGTATCTGCTATTTGTTTGGGAGCTCGTTTTTGGTAGTTCGCATAATCGGCACTAACTCGCTGAAGTTTTCCGAAGAGCTCATCTTTTTCTTTTTGCAGACTCTCTATAGTCTGATGAAGTTCTTCCGGCTCGTTTTTCTTTGCCTTCTGTGAGTCTTCGGTTTTTGGTTTTTCTTTTTTGTTCTGTTTCATCAGTGATTACCGAATTGTTTTTTTAGTTTCTCGAAAAAACCCTGTGATTTTGGAGAGACGCGTTTATTTTCAGTAGCCGCGAATTCCCTCAGCAGTTCCTGTTGCTTTGCATTCAGCCTTGTTGGCGTTTCAATAATAATCTGTACAAGTTGGTCGCCGGTTCGATGCCTTCTTATATCTGGCAGACCCTGCCCTTTTATTCTGAAGATGCTTCCGTACTGTGCCCCCGGTGGGATTCGCAGACCACGTGTACCGTTAAGGCTTGGTACATCAATTGTTGCTCCCAGAGTAGCTTGTGTAAAGCTTATGGGAACGATTGCGATTAAGTCATTTCCGTCTCTTTGCAGGAATTCATGCGGTTTTATTCTAATGTAGCAATAAAGGTCGCCTCTTGGGCCGCCACCTCTGCCGGGTTCACCTTCACCGGCTACTCTTATTCCCTGTCCTTCGTGAACGCCGGCCGGGATTTTGATATTTACGGTTCTTTTCTTCGGTATTCTACCGGTGCCTTTACATTTTCTGCAGGGGTTAGTGATGACCTGGCCTCTGCCACCGCATTGTCGGCAAGTTGAAACCATTTGGAAGCCGAGACTTCTCGTGGCAACCTGTCCTGTTCCGTTACACTTAGGGCATCGTCCCGGTTTACTTCCTTTGGCACTACCACTGCCAGTGCATTCACCGCACATATCCTGGCGGGTAAATTCGATAGTCTTCTCGGTGCCTTTTGCAATGTCATTGAGTGTTAGTTCGACAGAGGTCTCCAAATCATAGCCACGAGCAGGGCCCGAACGTCTTGTTCTTCTGCCTCCTCCAAAACCGAATATGTCACTAAATCCTCCGAAACCGCCGAGGATATCTTCAAATATACTTCCGATATCCTGCCAGTTCATCCGGGAGAAGTCGTGCATACCCATACCGCGAAGACCTTCGTGCCCGAACTTGTCGTAACGTTTCCGTTTCTCAGTATCGCTCAGTACCTCGTAGGCCTCTGCGCATTCTTTGAATTTTGCCTCTGCCTCTTTATCATCAGGATTCTTGTCCGGATGGTATTTCATCGCCATGCGCCGATATGAGCGTTTGATTTCATCGGCAGAGGCGTTTTTATTCACACCTAAAACTTCATAGTAATCGCGTTTTGCCATTATGTTATATCTCGTGACTCATCGTTCCTGAAGCAGGCCACATAGTTTCTATCTAACCGATCCTGGTATTGGCTCTTCGTCTTTGTCTTTTAATTCTGTTATCAGAACATTGGTAGTAAGCATCAAGCCGGCGACCGAAGCGGCCATTTCTAATGCGGTTCTGGCGACTTTTGCG
>JASFVS010000362.1:0-3199 GCA_050049715.1 Phycisphaerales bacterium | reverse complement strand
CCATCTCCCAGTGAGATATACAAATATCCATCGGGGCCGAAAGCGAGCTTACCTCCATTATGGTTAAACTGGGGCTGGTTAATTCTAAGAATCTCGCGTCGGCTGTTTATATCTATTGCGTTAGGGTCGGCTGAATCCACAGTCCACTCTGCAATAACACTTTGATGGTTGACTGCAGCAGGTTCGGATTCAGTGGTAAAATCCGCCGGCTCGGTAGCCGGTTCACTTGTGTAAGTGTAAACCTTTTGATAACCGGGACTTGTAATATCGGCGAAGTCGGGGTGAAGTGCTATCCCCAATAAACCGCGCTCATCAAAATCATTTTCATCGTTACTGCCTATTATTCCGAGTGGTGAGACGATTCGATTTGACAAATCCAGAAATATATCAGGTTGTAGCTGTCCATTTGAAATAATATGGACTTTACCAGCCTGGTTGGCTACGAACAGCCGCCCTGTTCCATCTGTTGCCGGAATCAAATCTATAGGTGATGTTAAGCCCGATGCAATTGTCTCCAATTCAATGCTGATTGTTCCTTTGCTTATTGTTTCCGCTATTGGTATACCCAAAATAATAAAATCCCCTCTCATAAAAGGAGCGTGCGGCCTGCAGCGATAACCGGGTTGTTGGCCGGGGCCCATCATTGCGTTGTAAAGGTTTAGAGTTAGAGTGAATTCTATTGTGCCTAAGCCATTATCCGTCCATGCTATATCAGAATCCGCCTCAAAGGGGCCTGTTGGTGAACCCATCGATAAAAGGACTGTGTCCGCCCCTGCCGTTGCACCTTTGGCGATGACCTCAAAAGGGTGAACTTGATAATTTGTTACGGTTACATGATAACGCTTACCGAGTTCGAGTGTTAACCCGGGGTCTTCAGCTCCAATTGTTCCGATATTTGCTTCTAACGGACTATAGGAATCCAGACGATAAGATTGGAAGCCTACGTTACCAAACGTCCATTCAACATCGTGAGAGGCCGCTTGTAATGTGCCAATACTGAAGATAGATACTGTTGCGAGTGATAAAATGCTGGTAAAAATAGTTTTTTTGATTTGAGTAACCGCCTTTCTTCCAACTAATGTTCTTGTGCCGTTATCATTACTTTTCAGAATTTTTGACGTTTCCATAATAACACCTCCTTACGTTACTTTTATTGGTATTGTCCTACTACATTGATATTATCTACGACCAATATGGTCCTATATGTTCGCCATATAATCTAAAAAATGTGGTTAATAAAGTTTTTCAGTCTTTCAAAAAGGTTTTAGATGGCGGAAATTTCCTTTTTCAATCCCTTAAATTTGAAACTCCCGATGCGGAGATACTAATCTTTTCATTAAAACCCTTGGAAGATGTGAGTCGATATTCGTTTTGTGCTTTTACAATGACTTTGTCCTGGTATGTAGTTATTTCAATATTCTGTTCCGGACTTCTTTGATGGACAATATTAGCCAGTAAAAAGGCCTTTTCAAGGCCGTCGCCGGTCTTATAGTTTGCGACCTCGTCGGGTTGGGCCAGGCGCTTATTGTCATAAATCGAGTTATTGTTCATTTGTTCAAGCCATGTGTATGTTTCGTCGATGGACATATTTTTTGCCATTTGGAGTGAAACCGGGTTACGCTCTACCGCTGCTTTGATGAACGGGGCCCAGTCGCAGCTTTCCATATCCCGATAGGCGTAAAAGGCGAGGTCAGCGGTTGTGTTGTTTTGGCGTGCGCCCTGTAGATAGTCGATTATCTGCTCTCTGTTTTGTTCAACGGATATTTCAATTGGTGCGGCAGATAGAAAATTCTTGCCCTGTGACGGCAACTTGGCATTGATGTGTATAAAATCAGCTAATTCCTCTACAAACTGCTGAGCATTTGGGATGACAGGCTCAATGAATTTCTTAAGAGCATCTTTGCCTTCAGTGCTTTTAATATCCGGCTTTTGTTTTTCTATAAAATCTTCAATCTGGTCGCAGCGAATTCTGTCGGGTAGTTGGTAGGGAACGAAATCTTCGTCCGAAACTTCGGCGAGTAATTTATCGAAAGTTTTGTCCGCGATTCTGTAATTACTGCCGTGTTCGTAATGGAAAAGGACTTCGGCTTTTAAGAATTGCGACTGTCCGTGGCAATCGCGGCAGACCTGGAAAAATCTTTGATAATCCCGGTTGGTCCGAAGAAAATTTGCAAAGATAGGAAGCGATAATTCTGTTGATAAATACGCATTGAGTTTTTCGTTAAAATTCTGATATAGTTTTTGGTCTATCGTTGCATCTTCATATAAACAATGTATATAGCCGGATGAATGAGCTATGATTGTGACGTTTTCATTTCGCAATGCCCGCTGGGCTTTGTTGGAGATGGCGGTACCGTTGAACCACATTGTTTTTGTAACAAGACGCCTGTTGTTGGTCAGGATTCCGCCCTGTAAGTCAATGAAGTTTTGCGAATGAAGAGGTGTAAGTATCATGTAGATGTCTTCCAACGGTATTTCGCATACGATAAATGCCGCCGCTGCATAAAGAGCGGCCAAAGATACACATTCGCCGGCCGCGGTTTTGTAGCCTTCCTTCAGACGAAAAGCATCCATCGCCTCGACAGTTTCGGTTTTCCAGTATGGGATAATGTCACTATCATATTTATCCAGACCGAAGTGCCGACGAATATCTACATCGAAATAGTATTGGTCGCCCTGATAGCCGAACAGAGCATTGCTTTGGGTGATGTCGTCGGTAGAAATAAATGTGCCGAATCGTTTAAGCTCTTTATACTTACTTGTGAGTCCCCATGTTTCGAGGTCGAGATTGAAATCGAACTCATCCATTATGAATTGTTTTAGCCGCATTATTTTACGATAGCGGCTTTTGCCCTGTAGTTTTTTGAAGCAATCCTGTTCTCGCCACTGCCAGATAATCGGGCTCATAATATTAGCTAAAACAAGGCTGTACATCAGTTCGGGAAACACGAATATTTCCATGTCTGAGAGTGTTATCGCAGAAGTATATTTTTCTAATTGCTCTGTATTCATAATCCGTTTTAAATTTTAGCTATTTAAACTTTCTGGTAGAGTTTCAATGAATGTTTTAATATCATCTCGCACTTTTCTGAAGGTTGCTATGATTTCTTCTTCGCTACCGGCTGCAAAATATGGGTCTTCGAACGGCTGATGAATAATTTTTGCTTTTCCGGGAAAAACAGGGCAATTCTCATAAGCA
>JASFVS010000077.1:0-10118 GCA_050049715.1 Phycisphaerales bacterium | reverse complement strand
AAATCCGGTGGGTTGTCTCCGTTGATCCACGATATATTGGTGCTGATGTTGTTTCCGAACGTTGTGCCGAATAACAGCAGAACTAAAGTTGTTCCCAAAATTGTTCTTCTCATTTTTGTACCCTCATACCAGAATTATTAATATTGAGTTTTAATATGGACGCGAGTTGGTTCATTTTTTCGTTTCGCTTGCCTTGAACTACAGTCCATTACCCGTAAAAACGGCATCAAAAAGCCATATTTTTACTATGGCATTTTTTACGTTATGACCAGCTTCGTTATTGTGGATATGTCGTCTTGCTGAGTCTTTTTCATTAACTCCCAATGTTATAGATATTGAAAAATGAAATTTCGATTATTTCCAACCAGGGCTTCAAAGATGAAAAAAAGACGCCAAACTCTTCAACTTTAATGCTGAATGCTCGTTTTAGTGTAAAAAATGAGCAAAAAGCATGTGCCGAACAGTTTGGGGTATTGACCTTTGCAAATTTAATACCGGCATATCGGACCCTAAATTAAAAAATACTACAGCTAACTTCGATTAATTTAGACCCGGTAAGTCCTAAAATATTACAGAAATAATGAAATTTACTGTAACTTTCTTGGTAGCAAAACTGCCTCGGCGGTTTGTGTAAGAAGAAAAGGCCGGGCGGTTTTAATTCCCGGCCTTAATAAATCCTGAATTACGTTGAACTCTGAAAGCAGTTACATTTTGTTGCCGCCACCCACGAACAAAACCTGACCGGTAATCCAGTCTGCCTGTTCGGATGCAAAAAACACAATTGCATTGGCAATATCTTCCGGCTTACCCAGCCTTCTTAACGGATAAGTCTTGGCAAGATTTTCTTCAATCTCAGGCGGTAGCCATCCCGTGTTAACCGCGCCGGGGGATACTACATTGACCGTAATCCCGTAAGGTCCAAGTTCCACCGCCGCCGCCCGGGTAAAGCTTTCCCCAGCCGCCTTGCTCGCATAGTAGGAGACAACTTCCGAATATCCATGCGCGCCGTCCGAGCTGATATTTATGATTCGTCCCCATGTTGCTTTCCTTGCAATATAGCGCTTCGCAAACTCCGCCATCATCAGGCCGACCGCCCTGCTGTTCACCTCGAAGTTCCTGTCATGGGTTTCTGCACTGAATGTCACTTTTGGAAATTGATTAGCAAATGAAGGTTGTTTCTTCAGCTCATCTTCCGGAATGAAAGTATCACATTTGGTGTAAGCTGCGTTATTAACCACAACATCGACCGGCCCAAGCTTCTCCTCCGCTTTATCGAAAATCTCTGGTATATTGCCTGGCTCGGCCAAATCGGACTCAAGAGCAAAACATTCACCGCTCAAATCCTCTATCGCTTTTACCACTTCATCAGCTGTTTTTGATTGCATCTTATAGAGATAAGCCCGCCCCGGCACGGTAGCTTTCTTTGCATCTTTTTCACTGATTTCACCGTAAGCCTCCGCCCCGGCACGATAATAATGAACGAAAACCTTCGCCCCTTCTTTTGCAAAGGCGACCGCCGTCGCCGCACCCATACCATGATTGGCACCTGTTACTATGACAACTTTGTTTTTTAAACCTGTATCTGACATTTTGAAAACCTCCTTTTAAGATTCGAAGTTGGTGTGGCTGATTATCTTTTTGCGCATAAAAGCAGCCACGACAAGGCAAAAGAACGGAAAAATAGTCTCTATAGTACATACCAATATCTTACCACTTATTTTAAAGCGGCTTCAGTACCTGATAAAAACCTTGTTTTCCGTTTTATTACCTCATTAACGTGGCTCCCTTTATGTTGATTTTTATTTATCTCTAAAATACAACTATAGGAGGAAAAAGTCAAATTTTTTCGCTGAATAAAATATAAAGAAAAGGCTGATGGTAAATATGGGTAGGCCTTACATAGTTCAATATAGTTTCAGAAAAACGGGCAGGACTTCGTATTCATGTAAAGCTTCTATAATCTCAAGAATCCCGACCAGCCACACAAACCAAAGAGCATCGAACAATCCTTTCCTGAATGCTTTTGGCTTAACTGTATACTCCTGCGGTTCTTTAAGCGAGCTTAATGATGGGAAGAATCTCGGCGTAGAGTCAACATAGTCATCGAAATCCTTGTTATGTACTTTGCGTAGTTTGCGTTCCTCGGCCCTTATCATAAAAGGATAGTATAATGCAAAACCAATAAAAATTATGCCTGGTAGTATAAGGGTTTCACTTGCAAGACCGACACCTGTGCCGCCTAACAAGCTGAAAAAGTATAAGGGATTACGGCAAATGGAATATGGTCCCCATTTGATGAGGGTGTTGGTTTTATAACCGGATATATAGAGAAGACACCACAGGCGCCCGACAGTCGCGGTTCCTACTAAGACAATCCCGGACAGGAAGAGAAGGTCGCTTATAATCGATATCTGTTCCCAGTGACTTTCCGAAAAAAGTATCAGTAAAACTAAGATGATGCCTAACAGTCGGGTCAGTATTTTTTGTTTCTTTTCGACGAAGGTTCTTGTGGTCACAGAACAGTTCCTTAGTTTAGGTTGTAAGTTTTCCGTGAACATTATACACGGTTGCATCTGAATAAATCAATATTCGATTAGAATGCTCCCTGTTTTTCCATTTTGTCACGGGCGCGCCGTAAGGCCGCTGGAGCACACCTTACAGTGGCGCCCCTTAGGGGGAATCGACGAATTTTACTTTTAAATTTAGTGAAGCCATCCCCATTTTTAGCCGAAAAATAAATATAAGCAGCATGGGGGCCTTCTGCGGTTAATATAATAACAGCCAAATAAAGGAAGTAAATCGATGTCAATATCACAAAACTCTAACCAGACAAAATCGGTTTCAACATTAGATTCGCAGCAAACAGTATCTTACTTAATCCGGCAGGCAATAGAAGCCGAAAACTACGCTCGCGGTATCTACATTCAACTGTCGCATATGTTCGCACACGTTCCGGATATTTCGCATTTCTGGAAGGATTTGGCTAATGATGAAACGGAACACGCAAATATATTGAAGGAGATTCAGGATTCGTTATCATCCGAGCAGCTTGATGCCCCTGCCGACAGCAAGCTTTTAGACAGTATCGGGAAAGTTCTTTCTTTTCTTAACAGCATTTCTCTCGAGGCGATTGGCACTCTCGATGAAGCCTATGAAATTGCTCACGAGCTTGAGTTTTCTGAGGTGAACTACATATTCGAATGTGTCACTAATGACTTTGTTACCAGTAGCGACAGAAATCGTATACTTTCTCTTCAAATCCGGGACCACCAGAAAAAGCTGCTTGGCTTCGCCGGGAATTTTGGCGACCAGGCCTGGCGAAGACAAATCCTCGTACGATTTGACCCCTCCGCACCTTCAGAATAGCTTCATAAGAGCATGCAGGTCTTCGTATTATAAAGTCCTGGCCAGCTAAAACTTCCAGCAATGCAAAAAATCTTTCAACTTTAGTCCACTTTAGACACTTTAATTTACTTTAGCTCACTCTATATCTTTGGGTGTTCTATAAAAGTCAAACTTTGAGTCACCATAGCTTCGGATTTTCTATTACCCTGTAGGTTGTGTTCCGCACACCGATTCTATAAATTTTAAGCTCTTTTCTTAATTTCTTGATAGCAGTTTTCGCAAACCAGATAAACTTCGTCTCCTTCGGAAATCCAGTATGAGTCACCTACACTGATAATGTTGTTACAGGTGTCACAATGTTCATGTCCCCAGCCGCCCTTTTCTATTTTAAATAATTTGTTGTCGAATGATTCAACTACATAGGGACATTTGATTACACTTCCCCCGTCTTTCATATAATATCGTCGGGGCCCCGCTTCATCTAATACCCGCTGTACCTCTTCGGAAGGTTTCTGCCCTTTTGGAATGAAAACGACAAGGGCATCCATGGCCTGAAATGTTCCTTTTTTAAACATTTCTGCACGTAAATCTTTCAGTGGATTTTCATCTGACTGTTTAGACATATATTCGCTCTTATTACTTGCTTTCACATAATTTAGTCGCAGGAATCCATCAAATATCGAAGATCCGGCTTTCCTTAGACGGAATCAATTATCATTAATCATTTGAAAGGTTTCTTCACCGTCATTTCTGATTAGAGGTTGACTTATTCTAACAGTTGCTTTCGGTATTCATCGATATATATAGTCATTGGCTTTTTCGTTTGATCCCGATAAAGTCCCATCTTGAAGTAAAAGAGGTTTTTCTCAAGATACCCCCCTGCTTTCGGATATGCGTTTACACCTCGGTAGTCGATTATCTTTTGGTTGTCAAGCCACACTATAATTCGTCCATCCGGCTGTTTTGTAAACCGAACCAGGAAACTAAAATCGAGCCAACGATTTTTAATTCCCATTGTACGGTAAAGGACTTTTTGTTCCGAGGTGGTTTGATGGGTGATTAGTAACTCACCACTAACATACCGAATGGCGATTATAGGATTGTCCGGTTCACAATTTTCAACAGGACATCTTTGCTTCCATTGGGCTATAACAAGTCTGTTCGGATCAATCGGAAAGTCGTTCGGTATAAAAATACTGAACGAGTAGGAGTAAGTTGAATCTTCGTAAGCCCAAAATCTCTTTGATTCCATCAGCTCGGAACGTTCTAATTCGGTATCTTTCTCTTTTTCGATTTGGTCACCGTGACGAAGTGTAATTTTAGCGGCTTTCTCACCGGCCTTGAAAGTCGAGGATTGGATTTCAAATGTACCCGGAACTAATTTATTTGTTCTCCATATTTTACTCAGTGAGGAACTCTCAAATCCATCATAGATATGAATTTTTCGGTCGGATTGACATGATGATAATATCAGAGTACAAATTATTAAAATAACTTTTTGTTTCATCTCACTAATCCCTTTCTTTAGCATAATTTAATTGTAGGCGTGGTACAACTTATATTAATCTTAACATATTTGATTATTTTGTACATACTTTGTTATCCTGGCAATAACTGTCGCAATAGCCGATAGGATAATTGATATATAGATACCGATATTTATTGAAAAGAAGACGTACGCCCATATCGAACCGTGCTTACTTATTGCCCGTTGAATACTGGGAAAACTAAAAATCGCCGCTGCGAAGACGGCCAGCGAACAGATTACAAAAATTATTGTCCAAAGCAGCTTTCGCACTCGGAAAAAATCCATAGCGATTCCTATGGCTAACATTACAAGTGCTCCTGCAACGGCAATACCTCCGGCCGCCGCTTCCTTAGATACTTCTCCGAGGAAAGCAAAGGGTGCTATCCACAATCCTGCTATGGAAGAAATTAACCACATGCCATTTTCATCTCCCGGATAGTAATGATGAAGATATGAGCATACTCCCCAGATTACCGGAAGCAGCCAGCTATAAAATGGAAAATAGTCTTTCATTTTTCTTCTCCCAGTCCGGCCAACAGACTTTCGGTATTATAGACCTTTAATGACGATTGAAGGTTATCTTACCTGGGGGGAAATAACCTGTCAATTAGACTTATTAAAAACAAATGCGCGAAGGCAAAGGCTGGCTGTTTTCACAGCCGGCCTCTATAAGCTTGTGCTGAATGAACCTTACTCTGGCAGTACCTCTGGGTTTTCTGAGCCGGGTGAGCCGTTAATATATGAACTTGCTCGCCAGCTACTTGGGTCATTCAGTATCCCTGCTTGCAGGTCTTCCATAGTCCCCCAGTTTTTCGGTATAAGCGAGTGTCCTTCTCCGTCGGCGGCCTGTGGCCAATCGTTGTTGTCATTGTAAGTAAAACTTACCAAGATTCCATTCCATGTATCAGATATTTCGACGTCTTCTCCGCCGTTGGCAAAGTTTCCCTCATAGGTGCCGGCGATTCGGCTCGAAAGGTCCGTGCTGTAACGAGACTCGAAGGCGTCCTGATTGCTAACCACAATAACAAATTCACCGGGCCCGAGACTAACTACGTTACTGTCTGCAAAGGCAAAGTCAACTCCGTCCGTAATCGAAACTGTGCTCAGGTCGAGTGTCTTTGTTGTGCTTATATTCTTGAGTTCGATAAACTCAAAATCATCGTTGTTATAATTTCCTTCCGAATCGGCTAAGGGATTGTACATAAGCTCACTTACGCGAAGATAATTTAGAATATCAGTTCCTGTCGCCTCGCCCACAACAAACTCAATCGGCTCCGACCAGTGACTCCATCTGCCGGTATTGTCTTTCATTCGGCTGCGTACCCGATAGGTCCTGCCGGCTTTAACTACGTTGCCCGGTATCTTTATATCAAGGTTGGCGGGATTAGTTATTTCATCGCTTTCCCATATAGCATTAAGCTCGTACTTGCTTTTTCTAAGAGGCGGTATAACCGCAGGTTCAACAGGCTCCCCGATCGACATAGTCACAGAAACATCGATTGAGAAATCGCTGCTTCCCAGTGTTGTCTGCAACGCATGAACGGCAATCACATTGGTTCCGTTGACAAGATAGTCATAAGGTTCTTGCAGTATGACTCTTTCATAACCGCCTGCTTCATGGTCGGATTCATTAGTCAGGCTGTTGAAGTATTTCACTCCATCGCTGCAATACATCCTCTTGACCTCTGTGCCGTTAATATAGATGATACATCCATCATCTACATACACGTAAAGGTTCAATGTTCGCACCTGGTCTTTGTCTGCTATATCAAATATATTCCTGAGATAAACCGTAGAATAATTATTCCGCATCGGAGGATTACCAAGGGACAAATCTGTGTTGTCGTCATTGTCTGCATAGCCGATACTGGTTTGACCGATAAGCCAGTTTCTATCATTGAAACCCGGCTGCCTCCATTGGTCAATCGGAGTGCTGGGTTCAGCCGTCCCTTTGAAATACCTCCAGTTACTGTTTTCCTCCAGCAAGACAACCTCGTCGGAAGGATCAGAAGACTCAGGGATGTAATTCAAGTCGTATTCTGCTATACGCCATTTCACCGCGGCGAATGTCCCCGAACCCTGCGGGTCGCTAAATGCACTGGTCTGGAACTGCAGGTCGTTAATCGCATAGTCAGGGTCACCGATATAGCTGATAGTTGGTGTATGCGGGATATGAGTCAAATCACCTTCCTCACCAGCGAGTTCATCGAGATTATTTGAAGTGCCGGGCCAATAAAAACTGCCGCGAAAATTGCCGGGTCTCCAGGCAAACTGCTCCATCAGCTCGACGTTTTCCTCCAGCGAACCATTGTCCATTGGCGAGCCTGGAGTAGGATCCCGCCGCCATCGGTCCCTGTCGGCAGGCACAAAGTCTTCTATAAGCGCCACCAATTCGGCCAGCAGACCGTTGATAACTTCCGGCTGCCAATGCAGGTCTCGAAATTCCCTGATGTAGTTGCGGTATTCCTGTCTCAACGGTGATTTTTCGGGATCGAAGGGATATTGTCTGTAAACATGGTTATTATCAAAACTCACGTCATAAATCGCTCCCTTGCCATGGTCGACACCATAATTAAAATAAGAACCCCATGAGTCATCTACATCAAACGGAAGGAATTGTACTTTCCCGAAATAGTTATTCTCCGCTGTATAATCCGGATAGAAGTACCATGCCAGATTCTTGATACAATGAGTGCACTCCGCCCCGCTGAATTGGTCGAAACTCCTTATAGATTCGATGACCGTGTGGTAACGGTACCATTCATTGCAATCCATATATTTATGAATGAAATCAGCAGAGGCTTCATAAGTCAGGTTCCAGCGTATATTTTCATAGTCCGATGCATCATCGACCGCAAACTCTCCCTGATAGCGCAACTGGTCAAGACCATCATAAATTTTATCCGACAGTTTATACAAATTTCCTTTGGGCAATCCCAGCCGTTCGAGAAATGCACCGTCGTAATTCTCGAAGGCGAGATGGAGCCCCCAGAAATCACCTTCGTATTGGCCGTTAATACCTGTTGGAGCCTCTTCAGCGCCATCGACCACACGCAAGTGTATCCACCATGTCTTGTATGCCGGAACATCAGCAGCCTCGAACAACATCATATCTATGACCTCATTCAGCCCGTAGGGATAGCGGTTATAACCACTCCATACAATCTGATTACCGAACATCTTGCCGGTATTCAGGTTCTGCCATTTGGATGGAAATTTGTCACCGAAAAGGTCACGCGCCTGGAAATAGTTACCACGATTAAAACGGAATTTCATCGAACGCTTCCCGGCAAAATTACCGGATTGCTCAGCGTAGTTATACCGCCCATTGCCACCCCGCAGGCGGTATCCGATATGGTCGTAAACTTTCCTCTCATAGACAAGCGCGCCTTCCCAGTTATACGCCCTGCCCGCGTACTGATAATTAAGATTTGAGGTAGCTTGGCGGATACGGTCGGCATTATTGTATCCGTTGCACTGGTACAAGTCCTTTTGGCGCGTAATAAGCGTATAAACCGGAATAGATGTCAGCATCTCAGAGCTATATACATGCCCCGGCCCTTCAGGATGAACCGAGTGCCTGCTGGCCGCGTAGTCCGGTACGCCGTCATAAACGTAATATGCAAAATTTAAAGATGGGTCGTCAACATAAGGCACCCGAATTATCTCGTTGGAATCATCTTCGGCCACAATACGATAACGCATCAGCGTTCGATTCACTTGCCTGGGGATAACAGCGGTATAAATATAATCTCCTGCAACGGCATCCTGACCTGTTCCATCATCTACCATAGTCAGTTCATTCCAGTTGGCGGCATCCTCGAAATCCGGATTAATGGGCAGGCTTTGAAACGGATTTGATATCAGGGATGAAATAGGTGATACGGGCAAATAAGCAGGAATATAAGAGCCGGGTGCAACAATCTGATATTTTAGTGTTACCTGTCTTACCCCATCGGGGTCGGTTACTTTTGCAGTAATTATGACCGGCTGATTTGACGATGGCTGTTCTGGCTCATGGTCAACCTGGCGAATCTGCGGAGGTGCATTTGTTGTATATGCACTATTTTGAGAACCGGGTGTTGGCACCCCGAACGCTTTTTCCGGACGGTACACATCTTCACGATAACCTGAGCTTCGCCAGCTCCCGGCCAAGTCATTGTCCAGAGAGGGATTGAGCAACTCCATGGATGCACCTTCGCCGTTGGCTGAAATCGGCCAGGGAAAATCACTGTCGTAGTCCACCTCATCAACCGTTTCACCCTCAGCATCGTGTAGAACGATACCCTCGCCTTCGTTGTCTAACTTGCCTTCGAATGTCCCTAAAGCTGTTACATTGAATTTAGCAAGAAGCGCATCTGGATTTTCACAAACAACGATATACTCATCCACAGCTATCATTGTCCCGGCGGGAAAAACATAACTCACTCCGCTAAAATACCAGCCCGATACATCTACCGGCTCAGAAGAGGGATTATAGAGTTCTATAAACTCCACGGCCTCCTTATTATTGTCGGGGTGGTAATGAATCTCATTTATTACCACGTTTGCATGGATTATAGGCGTGAAAAATACGACAGGTACGAACAACAGAACGAATTTTCTCATAATCTTAAGACCCCTTTATCATAGTTATTTTCCCTATTTTAACATACTTTAGTAACTAAATCAATGTTCAAGAATTTATATAGCCGGATTGAATATAGTGAATCGATTGTCTGAATGCGCAAAGGAAAAGGCCGATTGTTTTCACAATCGGCCTTTATAAATCCTGGCGATGACCTACTCTCGCCCGTAAGGACTACCATCGGCCTGGCGGGCTTAGCTTCTGAGTTCGGAATGGGATCAGGCGTTTCCCCGCTGGTATAGTCACCAGGAAGTTTGTTATCCGCTATAGCAAAAGCTGCGGCGGACAAATTCAAAAATCAAAGAGCATAATTCAAAAAAATATGCAGATACAGATATAAGCACAAACTATTCAATCAAGGATAGATATGGTCAAGCGTTTGAGCGTTAGTACCGGTTAGCTAAACATATTTCTACGCTTACACACCCGGCCTATCGACCTGATAGTCTTTCAGGGCTCTTCATGACCGAAG
The DNA here is from genome assembly GCA_050049715.1 of Phycisphaerales bacterium. Classification (GTDB taxonomy): domain Bacteria; phylum Planctomycetota; class Phycisphaerae; order Sedimentisphaerales; family Anaerobacaceae; genus NIOZ-UU13. The sequence goes on along the minus strand of JASFVS010000077.1, from coordinate 146 downwards.
TCAATGGAATCCTAATCTTGGAGAAGGCTTCCCACTTAGATGCTTTCAGCGGTTATCCTTTCCCGACTTAGCTACCCGGCGGTGCCCCTAGCGGGACAACCGGTACACCAGCGGTCAGTGCTTCCCAATCCTCTCGTACTAGGGAA
>JASFVS010000361.1:0-3227 GCA_050049715.1 Phycisphaerales bacterium | reverse complement strand
TGCTTTGCGCTGGATGTGCTAAAAGGCCTTATCCCCATGCTTGCAACATTACCTCTTATCAGAAGCTTATCCACTCAACCACAAACTCAAAGAGTTGTTCTGCTGGTACTATGGCTGGTCGTAGGCTGCGCAGCTATCCTCGGCCATATTTTTCCGATATATCTGAAATTTAAAGGCGGTAAAGGTGTTTCAACAAGTTTCGGTGTAGCACTGGGCCTCTGGCCTTACTATACAATTTGCGCCATATTCGCTATTGTGATATGGGCGCTGTTTGTTTTGATTTGGCGTTATATCTCTCTGGCATCAATTGTCGCTTCTATTACTTTTCCCCTCGTTTTGATTTCGGCGATAATACTAAAACCAAACTGGGATTTTATCAGTTTATGGCCTTTACTTATCACGGCAACTGCAATCCCGCTTATGGTCATAATTCGACACCGAGAAAATATAAAACGACTATTAAAAGGCACAGAAAGCCAGGCGCTTCAATCAAAAAAATGCAGCAAAGAAAATGGGGAAATATAGGAAGGTGAATTAATAACACACTATCACCTCTCCTACTGCGGTAAATGGAAAGCTCCCGATATGTATCAGGAACCAACCAATAAAAAACACAAGACTCAATGAGTCATCGATTTATTTAATTATTTGTTTTACAATCCTCGGCGAGCTGGACCACAATATCCTTTTATCATAAGTAGTCCGAAAGCAGTGCATCACTCAACGTCTCTCACAATACTATCCCCAACTTAACCCCGCACCACACATAAAACCTTCAAATACCATTAAGCTAAACGAAATAAATTCGACTACTACATCTCTATTACGACATAGTAAAAAAAATAAACAGGAGCATCGCCTCTCTAAAACTAATCCCCCCAGAGAGTTCGACGGAATTTAATACAGCCAATGCTCCTGTTTTTCTCTCAGAAAAAACCTACAAACTTAATACTTTCTTTTTTACTTCACAACAACCTCTCCCGATAAAAAACAACTTTGTATATCTATTAATCGGCAAAACTAAAAAAAAAGCAAGTAGGATATTCCGCAAAATCAGCTTCGTAAATCCTTTTTTTAGATTAGCAAAAGGATAAAACGATACTGAGTGAGATAAAAAAGACCTTTACCACCCCAAATTACCCATATTCACGCCTCGAGAGAGGTCAAACCTTCACGCACAGCGTATTTTGTCAGCTCGGCGATGCTATGAATGTCCAATTTATCCATAATCTGACGCCGATTTGCCTCAACAGTCTTAGTACTGACGTGCAATTCCAAAGCGATTTGCTTGGTGGATTTACCTTCAGCCACAAGTTGAAGTACCTCACGTTCTCTACATGTGAGAGCCGTAAATGATGAATCGACAGTAGCACCAACACGTTTTACATAGTCGCCAATAACAACACCGGTTATCTTGGGGCTAAGGTACCCCCCTCCATCCACAACAGCCTGTATCGCCTGAACAAGCTCATCAAAAAGACAGTCTTTCAAAACATAACCAGCCGCTCCGGCACCAAGCATGTCAGTAACAAATAGCCTGTTGGAATGTATGGACAGGGCGATTATCTTAACGTTCGGAAACTCGCTGATGATATGACGCGTAGCCTCGACACCATTGAGGTTTGGCATAGTGATATCCATAATAACCATATCCGGCAATAGTGTTCGTACAAGCTCAACAGCTGTTCGCCCATCTTCAGCCTCGCCAACTATTTCCAAATCAGATTGACTCTCGAGCAACGAACGCAAACCCTCCCGTACTATCGCATGGTCCTCAACTAATAAAATCCTTATACTCATTTTTGTGCTCCATCAACAATGCTTTCACACTTTATCGGCGCAGTCATTGTAATCCTGCTTCCCTTGTCCGGTGCGGATTCAATCTCGAGAAGCCCATCTATCCGCTCCAATCGCTCACGAATGCTGAATAATCCAAATCCGCCGTCTCTCGTGGGTAATAGCGCAATTTCATCAGCATTGAAGCCCACACCATTGTCTTCAACACACACCTGTATATCATTATCAATTCCTGAAATGGAAACTTTTACTTTACTCGCTTTCGCATGCTTCACTACATTGATAAGCAGCTCTCTAACATCACGGAATAAAAGCACACGAACATCTTCGTCGAGCAGCTCAGGCTGCCCATCATCTTCAAATTCGGTTTCGATACCATGCTTTCGCTGGATTTGTTCCTCAAGCCATTCAGCCACCGCCTCCTTAAAACCGAACTCGTACAATATAGGATAACTTAAGTCAAATGTCAATGTTCTTGTGTCCTGAATAACCTGTCCAAGGCAATCATATACTTCCTTTAGAGGCTTGGCATATTGACTGGATGATAGAGATTTACAAAGTGTCTGTAACCTCATCTTTGAAATCACAAGAGATTGACCAATTCGGTCGTGTAACTCGATAGCTACCCGCCGTCTCTCACGTTCCTCGGCTAATGATAATTCCGAAGCCAATGACTTAAGCTGAGCTCTGTGCTCAAGAAGCCTTTGCTCTGCCTGTTTGCGGCCGGTAATATCAAGGGCCGTGAAAGTTACACCTTTTGAAAAATCGCTATGTTCGAAAACAGTAGAACTAAGAATAATATCAATGATTCGGCCATCTTTACATTTCCATTTTGTTTCTACTGTCCCGGTTCCGCACTCATTTATTTGTCCGTATTTTTCTCTGCCAACATACTCATAATCTTCGTCACTCGGATAAAGAATCCTCGCATTTTGCCCTATGAGCTCATCTCTGGAATAACCCGACATCTCGCATACCTTATCATTAACCTGCAACAACACACGGTTGGACACAAGCCCTATCCCTATCGGTGCTGCACGGAAAATGCTCATCAATGTGGCTTCTCTCTCACACAAGGCTCGCTCAGCTTTTTTACGCTCGGTAATATCAGTCACAATCCCAATAATAGCCGGCATCCCGTCATATTGAACAAGTTTGCTTGTATTAATTGCGTCAATTCTTTCTCCGTTTTTATCTATAAGAATATACTCATACGGCAAAATCTCCTCACCTTCCAAATGTTTGTCGAAATTCCTTTTTACCAAATCCCGTGATTCCAGCGCAACCAAGGTAAGAAAATCGAAATCAGGAGCATACAATTCCTCCCTAGTATACCCTGTTACTTCTTCGCACTTTTTATTAGCGTAAAGTATCTTGCCTTTCCTGTTCATAAAAATCATATTGGGAGACTGCTCTGCAAGAGATCTGAA
>JASFVS010000360.1:0-3230 GCA_050049715.1 Phycisphaerales bacterium | reverse complement strand
CAATTACAGGCCTTTGTTGAATATTTTTTGTATTTCAATCTAATTGCGATTCTCATTTTATAAAACGATATTAAAAAAGCAGCTTTGGAATTAATTGTTTCACGCGGCGATAATGCCAAAAGTTGGCTCTTTACGTGAGTTTTGTAGGAGTTGTAACGGAGTAGAATTAATGGATAGATTATGACTTTTTATCTCTTTCTCTTTTAGATAGAAGTATTAGATTTCTCAGACCCTGAATGTTTCTGGCATCGAGCCATCTTTGTTCGAAATTTTTCTCCTGTGCAATTTGAGCTATAGCCATCAAGGCCCGAAGGTGGTAATTGCGCTCATCTTTGCTTCCGGCCAGAATAAACATTATCCTGACCGGGTCCGGAGCATGTGGAAAGTTTATGCCATTGCGGGCCCGGATGAGTAAAATATCGAATTTATGTTCGCCCTCTACTATTATATGCGGTATAGCGAAGCCCGGCTGAACTACCGTGCCGCCTTCAGCTTCACGGTGGAGAAATTTTTCAAAGAGAACATATTCATTTGTCTCTAATCTCTCAGCTAAAATAGTTGAGACCTGCCGAAAGATTTTTTCGGCTTTTTCTTCACCGCGGATATCCAGAATTTCACATTCTCTGATAAGCTTGTCGAATCTGTCCTCGATGATATTGTCCCGTTCAAGTAGAATATCTCTAAGTTCATTTTCGAGCGTTACAGTTTTAAGCTCTCTGTCGGTAACTCGTTCTACTACATGCATAACCGCAGAAGCTCTGCTCACTCGCCTGTAAACATATAGCCAGAACCAGGTAGCGCTCAAGCCGATAAAGCCAATAGTAATCAGTAAAGGTATTGTCCCCATATCGATTATTAGAACGCTGTAAATGATAATGGCAATAGTATGAATATAAGGATATAACGGAGATTTGAATTTGGGCCGATAGCTTTGTATCCTGCTCTCACGCATTATGATGACGCTGGCGTTGACGAGAATAAAAAGAATTATCATCAATGTGGATGCAGTTTTAACCAGAACTTCCATATCAAGAAAAGCAATGGCGGCAATCATAAATATACACGTGCATAGTATGCTTATATGTGGTGTTTTGAATCGCTCGTTGACTCTGGCCAGGATTGACGGCAATAGCTGGTCTCTGCTCATAGCCATAGGTGCTCTTGAAGCGGCCAGTATACCTCCGTTTGCTGTAGTGATAAAAGCTGCTATTGCGGCAATGCTCAGGACTATAAAACCCGGCAATCCCATAAATTTACTTGCCGCTAATGATATCGGTGCATAGTTATCAATCAGTTCCGAACCATCCACAATTCCTACGGTAATTACTATTACACCGATATAGAACGCTGTTACGACGAGCCACGCCATAACCATACCGAGTGGCAGATTTCTACCGGGGTGTTTTACTTCCTCTGCAATACTTGCAACTTTTGTCAGACCGCCAAAGCTAATAAAAACCAGACCAGCAGTAACAAACACCGCGGACCAGCCCTTTTGTAGGAATCCTGTATATCTCGCAGCCTGAATAGCTCTGGTACCGAAGATTAAGAATAAAGCCAGTATCGCTAATAATATACCGACAAGCAAAACCTGAAATCTGCTTGTCTTTTTGACGCTTATAATATTAAGTGCTGTAAATCCGATACAGCAAAGGACTCCAATGGCTTTGAGATGCCAGCGCTCGAGTTGTGTGCGAAAAACCATTTGCAGAACAATCTCAATGAGAACAGCCATTCCAACAACAGCAAATGCGCTTTTTAATGCTAAGGAAAACCAACCCGCTAATCCACTGAACAACCCCCAAATCGGGCCTAAACTCCGTTCGACAAAAAAATATGTTCCGCCGGCTCTCGGCATTGCAGTAGCCAGTTCGGCACTACTGAGAACGCTGGGAATCATTATTAACGATGCGAAAAGATACGATAAGATAACAGCAGGACCGGCCTTTGCATAAGCTATTGTGGGCAAAACAAACAAGCCTGAGCTTATCATTGCTCCTGCAGCTACGGCAAAAACATCAAGTGAACCGAGATTTTTCCTGAGCCGAACCAACTTAAAACATCCCTGTTTATGAATATATTCGGTATAGACAATGTTCAAGCTGCGAAAATCAAAAGTAACACATCCTCTTTAAAAAGTATTATACCAGTGTATGACAGTTTTCAATAAAAATATCAATTCGTTGGACGAAACCTTTATCATTTTTTATTATAACTCAGGATTGAATTTTCAATGTAGTTAAAAAGGTGAAAAGGAGTCAAAATGGAAAGGCAAACAAGGAGAGAATTTCTAAAGACATTCGGTCTTATGGCAGGCTCCGTATCAACTTTATCTTTTCTGTCGAGCTGCAGCAGCATGGGTGAGATGGCGGATGCTGAAAGTAGTCAACCAAACATAATTTTTATTATGACGGATGACCACGCATCACACGCCCTAAGTTGTTACGGAAGTAAAATCAACGAAACACCGAATCTCGACAGGCTTGCTAATGAGGGTATGCTTTTTAATAACAGCTTCTGTACTAATTCGATCTGTGCTCCATGCCGGGCGGTAATTCTGACCGGGAAATATAGCCACATCAACGGAGTCACTGATAATCGACAGAAATTCGACGGCAGCCAGCAGACTTTCCCTAAGCTGCTGCAAATGGCCGGTTATGAGACCGCCATAATCGGCAAGTGGCATCTTAAAACCGACCCTACCGGCTTTGACTATTGGAATGTTCTCCCAGGGCAGGGGACATATTATAATCCTGTAATGAGGGAGATGGGCGAAAGGAAAAAATATACAGGGTACACCACTGATATTATCACCGACCATGCCCTTGAGTGGCTTAAGGGACGTACTGGTAAAAAACCATTCTGTCTGATGTATCATCATAAGGCGCCGCACCGTGAATGGGAGCCGGGTCCCAAATATCTTACTATGTATGAAGATGTAGATATACCGGAGCCGGAAAATCTTTTCGACGACTACTCCAATCGCGGAAGGGCGGCTAAAGAACAGGATATGAGTATCGAAAAAACAATGAATGATAGAGACCTCAAGTTCGTAGCGCCGAGAAACCTTACCGCCGAACAGGGAAAGCTCTGGAATGAAGCATACGAGCCTAAAAACGAAGCCTTTCGCAAGGCAAATCTCAAGGGTAGAGACCTTGTTCGCTGGAAATATCAAAGGTACATCAAAGACTATTTGCGATGTATAGCTTCGGTTGATGAAAACATTGGCA
>JASFVS010000359.1:0-3238 GCA_050049715.1 Phycisphaerales bacterium | reverse complement strand
ACAACAGTTCGTTCGAAACCACCGCACATACTGGACCTGGAAAGGACGCTCAGCAGCCAGCTTGCCACAAAGGTAAATATCGAAACAAAGAAAAGTGGACAGAGAGGCAGGATAATCATTGAATTTTACTCACTCGATGAATTCGATAATATCACGGAAAGAATCGGGGTTGCCTGCGAAGAGAAGGTTTAGAGAATTGAGGCTAATTTTCCCTCTTTTTATATAAAAAAACGCATTTTCAGTATCAAAAATAAGGCTAACTTCAAGAAAAGCTACGTTTTCAGACAAGTTTAAGTAAAAAATTTGCTTTTTGAGTAATATTAACATCGGGAATTAAACAAATTTAGATATAATTAAGTATAAAGAGTGTTAATCCCATATTACTAAGTTAGTTAAAATTATAGTTTTTTCGTTACCTGCATTTATTTTGTTTCGGAGGATATATCATGCGTCGTCTGAACATTTCAATAACGATTTTCTTTTTAATCATATCTATCAGCGGCGTACCGGTTTTTGCTCAGATAGATGAGCGGATTTCCCGTCTTTTGCCGGCGTCTGCACAACTTGAAATGGCCGAAAACGAAGAATCTGCCGCTCCTGCGAGCGACTATGTCCCCAGGCTTAACGAGCTGGGAATGGCCGGCCGTCCTGACAGTGATAATGCGGCACCTTATTACCTAAGAGCGACAGAGCTTTTCGTGGAAATGCCGGATGAGTTAAAGCGAGCCAGATGGACATGGCCGGATGAGCTATCTGCGGACCAACAGGATTTATTGCAGCAATGGATTCAGAATAACAACGAAGCGCTTGAGCAGCTTCGGCTTGGCAGCCAAAAGAAATATTGCTGGTTCAATTATACCGGCCGGACATTGCATGGAACTGAGATGCCTTACCTGGCGGGGTGGAGGGATTTAGCAAAGGTTCTGCGGGCCCGGGCAATGCAACGTGCCCAGGCCGGTGACGTCACAGGTGCTGTTGATGATATAATCAGTCTTTATAAAGTTGGGGCGCATATTACGGACGGGCCGAAGTTTATAATTGAAAAACTTGTAGGTATGTCAATTAAGACCTTATCTGTGAAGTCTGTGTTTAATCTTCTCGATAAAGAAATGGCAGATGCCGCTGTAATGAAAAATATGCAGGATAGATTTGAACAGGCTTTGGCAGAAAACGATGAGACGTTCGACATTCGCGGTGAGAAAATGTCTCTGGAGGAGCAGGTTGAAATCCTACCTCAACGCCGCTCTTACAGGCGATATTTACAGAGCACGCTTGAATATTACGATTCCGTGGTCTTAAAAACTCCCTGGCAGCTGCATAACGAGCAAACGCAATCGACTACTGAGAACAATCCTTTAATAGAAACCTCCGGGATTGTTCGCGTATTGGAGAATTCATATCGAAGCAAAGCCGATGAGCAGGCCTTACTAACAACCATCGCTCTGCTGCGTTACAATACTGATAAAGGCGAATATCCGGCTGAATTGCCGGAGCTTTTTTCAGCCGGTTATATCAGGCAATTACCAAGTGACCCTTACAGTGATAAACCACTTGTTTATCAAAAGAGAAATGATGGTTTTACCCTTTACAGTTTTGCGGCGGATTTCGATGATGATAATGGCGCATATAGTAATTGGGGCAGGGAAGAAAACGGCGGCGACCAGGTTTTTTGGCCGCTTCAGGCCGCAAGTGCCACATCCGGGAGAATCACTCCGCGGAGGACCTTAACCGGCCAGGCTCTTCAGGAGGCAAACGAATCGCTTCGCCAGGCCGTGGTTTGGGGTAATGCCGACCAGGTGCGTTCCCTTCTTTCAGACGGCGCCGACATAAATGCTCGGGACAGAATAGGCGGAACACCGCTGCATGCGGCTGTCCAGAACCGTCACTTGGAGCTTATCGAGCTGCTTATTGACGAAGGTGCCGATATTAATGCTAAAAACAATACCGGCCAGACTCCCCTGCATTTGGCAGTAGACTATAGCCAACAGGACATCGCGGAACTGTTGATTGAAAAAGGAGCTGATATAAATATCACGACTAATCGGCGGGAGAATGCTTTGACAATGGCGAGGAGAAGAAGAAATTCGGAAATGGAACAATTCCTGCTCCAGCACGGTGCGGAAGAACCTGCTCCTGTAGATATGGGCGATATTTATGGTTCTCGGGGGCAACGCCCGGGACAAAATCTAAATCAGGATTTTGCAAATGGAAGGATAACTCAGCCCGGAATCAGGCCCGGTGGCCGGGCGGCACGACAATCGACCGCCCAGGTGGATATACTTGCAAATCCAAATGAGATTAGAGCCAGAATCAGGTCATTTGGAGGTCTCGAAAATGAGCTGAACGAAGTAGCTCAAAAAAGCCGGACTGAGGTACGCCAGTGGAAGCAGATAAGAATCGACAACAGGACTTCTCTGGCAAGGTCCGTACAAAGGCAATATGAAGGCGAGCTTGGTTTGATACGGAAGGTTGCAACCGGCGAAAATGCCCAAAGGACAACCGAAACGGTTGATAATATCCTGTCCACAGTGGAGGAACAATACGGAGATATCGGCAGAGAACTTTTGGTCCAGAGAAGAGAGCAAAGACAAACGCAAACGCAAACGCAAACGCAAACGAACACTCGTAGTGGCGGCCGAACTCGTACCCCCAGAGGTTCCAGAGGCCAGTCTTCACAAAGAGGACGAGCTGCCGGAACAAGTGAATCAGATCCCTATAGTCGTGCTACCTCTAATCCCAGAACCGGCAGGTCTATGCGTTCCAGAGATTCGGAAGAACAGGTCAACAGAGAGTTTGAAAATGAAATACGTCAGTGGCTACAGGCAGCCGTCGATAATAAGGATGAACTGGCTAATACGGTACACGAGCAGATCCGGACAGAGATGAGAACTATACGGAATATTGCAGTTGAGGAACAGGCACGAAAGACAACTGCAACGATTGATGGACTGTTGCTGGCTCGACAGGAACGGTTCGAACAGGTTATTAGAGAAATAGAAGAGGCAAGGCAAAGACAGGCGCAACGAGAGCAACGACAGCAGCGAGCTGGTGAAATGCACAACCGCGGCAGAGGCGGTGGTAGATATCAACAGGATGGCCAAATGCAGCGAGGTAACCAAACCACCAGAGGCCGGGGCCGACGACGCTGACAAGGATGGGAAAACAGTTAACTGACAAAGTCGCGATTGTAACAGGCGCCAGCCGGGGGATTGGCAGAGCTATTAGTATTGCGTTGGCG
>JASFVS010000358.1:0-3266 GCA_050049715.1 Phycisphaerales bacterium | reverse complement strand
TTTAGCGGTGTGTTCGGAGAAGCGCCTTTCGAATTTTAAGTAATCTAAAAACTTTTGGATAGTGATACTCTCTTCCATAATCTACCTGCCTGTTTAATGTGTTGGGGATTTTATTAACTTTTTAATTTACACAACCATGTTGGTTATTACTGTGACAGATGCGAACGGGATTAGTTCGCATGAATCTGTGCATCTGTACTTTCACCTAATAGTTCATCCGCCTGGCCGATAAGTGACTGTGTTAGTTTGAAACTTAAAACGGCTGCGTCGAACCAATCGAAATCTGTCCTCTTATCTTTTGCCTGTTCAATCAAAGCATCTAAGAGTTCATCCTCTTGGCCGCTCTCATAACGAAAAATGAACTTTTCCACTCCTTTGTTTAAAACCAGTTGTCGTTTCGTTTTCTTCATCATTATGAGTAGTCTCGATTTAACTAAGGCAAAATCATCTGGAAGATAAAATTCATTTCGTGTCCTTCTTAAAGCCTATGCTTTTTATCGGCCTAAAATCAGATTACTAAAGGACAAAATTTTATTTTTCTTCAGCGGGATACGATAAAATCAACGCTGCGGAAAACGTTACAAGGCTTTTATCGGCCAATAAGACCTCTGGCTTTACAAAAATGAATGTGAATGTTGCCGGATTGAGATTAAATTTTGGTAAATTTTTTACATTATCTGACTGTCGGGCCGTGGATGGCCGGGCTTTTATCTGACTTTGAAGAAGATTTTCCCCTCTTGCTCCTCGGCGTGGATTACCCCCTTATCTCGTAGGTAAGTAACGGATTTCAATGCGTGATTGCGACCGATACCCAGACCTGAGCATATATCATCTAATGAGCAAGGCCTGCGTTTCAGCATTGATAATAGAGCTTCTTTTATATTATTTGCTATTAAGTCTGATTCCGAATGCTCGGAGAGTTTACTATGGTGGCTCAGTGAAAAATCCGCCACAACCTCACACTTGGAGCCTAATTGGGCGGCTATAGCTTGCAGCTTTTCGTTGTCTAACCTCCTGATATTAACCTCGGCTGTGGGTCGAACGGCGGTATTCAGATGGATTTTGTCGGGACGAATGCGATCTATGGCGTTTTTAATTCTTGAGATTTGCTCGGTATCAGTATTGAAGCCTTCAATGAAAAATACCTCAAGCCAGATTTGACCATTAAATTCATTTCTGAATGTGCTTAGGCCTGAAATCAGGTTTTTAATGTTAATATCCCGGTGTGGGCGATTCACCTTCTGGAAAGTCTGTTCGTCAGCGGCATCTAATGAAGGCATTACTACATCGGCCTTTGCACAATCACTACGTACATCTTTTTGATAGAATAGGGTGCCGTTTGTTAATACGGCTACCGGAATATTAGTAATTTTTTTTATACCGTCTATAAGCTCGCCGAGCCTGAGATTTAACGTTGGCTCACCGGAACCCGCAATAGTAATAAAATCGGTTTCCAGACCTTCATCTAAAGTCTCTCTTAATTCGGCCAAAATCGGTTCTATAGGCCCGTAATCCCTGCGTTCTATGGTTTTGGTAATGGTTTTACCGAGCTGGCAATAAACACAATCGAGCGTACAGACCTTGAACGGTACGATATCGACGCCGAAACTAAGCCCCAGCCTTCGTGAAGGCACGGGCCCGTAAAAAAAAAATTTCCCGCTGGTCATTTTTCTATCCATTCACAATCTCGAATATTTTTTTGCAGGTTTTCAGCAAATCTTCCAGCCAGTCTATCGGCATAATACAGGAGGCGTCCGATTTGGCCTTTTCCGGCTCGGTATGGACCTCAATAAAAAGCCCGTTTGCTCCGGCTGCTATTGCCGCTTTCGAGAGGATTGGAGCCATTTCCCGTTGACCTGCACTGGCATTGCCGAGTCCTCCGGGTTGCTGGGTGCTGTGGGTGACATCAAAAATAACCGGATAGCCGAATTTTTTCATTTGCTCGATAGCTGTCATATCATTTACAAGACGATTATAACCGAAGAATGTACCTCGTTCTGTGATTGTTATTTTTTCATTGTCACAGGCTCGAACCTTCTCGACTGCATTTTTTATTTCTTCGGGAGATAGAAATTGGCCTTTTTTAATATTAACAGGCTTGCCTGTTTGAGCACAGGCACAAAGCAAATCGGTTTGCCTGCATAGAAAAGCAGGCACCTGTAAACAATCCACGACCTCACTTGCTTTAGTTGCCTGAGATGGTTCGTGAACATCGGTCATAACAGGCAGTTTGGTTTGCTGACGAACTGCGGCAAGGACCTCTAATCCTTTCTCCATGCCTGGCCCTCGGAAGCTGTGCAAACTGGAGCGATTGGCCTTGTCGAAACTGGCTTTGAATACCATTGGTATCTCAGTCTTTGCACTGATATCTACAAGCCTGTTTGCGATGTCCATACAGCAGGCTTCGCTTTCAATAACACAGGGACCTGCCATTACGAACAAAGGCGCATTCAAACCAATTTCGACCTGTCCTATTTTAAAATCCATTTTACTCTTTTCCTTTTATCCTATTGCCCTGATGATTCTCGTCCTTATTCCTGCAGGTTTAGCACCTTCGGGTACTATACAATTGACCGCTTGGGGTATTACTTTGATTTCCACAGGTAAGGTAGGCCCGGGGTCGCCGTCAATTTCAGTTTTTATCGATTTGGTTTTGGATGTTACAAGGATATTTTTGCCTTTGCGATAAATAACATCACGGGTGTCGGCGTGTTGTTTTAAAACAGTCATAAATGAATGTTTGAGAAGATGAAGGTGAGAAGCGCACTTGTAAATACATACATCCAGCAAACCGTCACCGACATCTGCATAATGTAATATTTGCAGGCCCATGGCATATCTTGAAATATTGCCGACAAAAACTAAGCCGCGTCCTTCGAAAACCTCTTCACTGTCAATTTCTACTTTCATAGAACCGAATTTGTAGTTCCAGAATGTTCGCCACATCGGCCAGAAATAATCGAAGTGGTCTATATGCCCTTCCCTCTGTTCATTGACTCGTTTAACAACTTCACCATCAAAGCCGAAGCCGGCTATGGAAGTAAAACATTTTCCGTTTGCGCTTCCTAAGTCAAGAGGTCGGATATATCCCTCCTCGAAAGCTCTTATTATTGTTTTGAGTCTTTCATTAAAACCTAACTCATTTGCCAGCAGATTTTCCGTTCCCTGTGGCACTATCAGCAGCGGTTTGTCACTACCTTCCAAACCGTGTGCAACCTCTCTTATAGTACCATCACCACCTACAACGACAACAATTGCGCAGTCAT
>JASFVS010000357.1:0-3272 GCA_050049715.1 Phycisphaerales bacterium | reverse complement strand
TTGCAACAGCCGTTATATCTTTAGTGCTTTATTTGCTCAAAGACCTCGGAAGTCCGTGGATTTTAATTATCCTGGGCGTCGGTTTCGTTATTTTCCTAAGCAGTCTCATCTCAACCAAAACCACAAGGATAATATATATCGGTTTAATTTTAGTGACATTCCCAATCGGCTGGATAATGAGTTTTATACTAATGGCTATTTTTTATTTCCTGATAATTACGCCGGTCGGTATTTTCTTTCGTATGATAGGCCGCGATACACTCTGCCGCAAGTTCGACCCTGATGCAAGCAGTTATTGGCAAACCCATCGTAAACCTGAAAATCTCGATAGCTATTTTCACCAGTTCTAACAAAATTGGAGAGTATAAATGACTAATAATCCTCAACAGCAAAAAACCGAAAAGTTTGATGAACTTGCAAGCCAAAGGCGGCCGTCTCTGGTCTCAGAATTCTGGTTTTTTCTTAAACACAATAAAAAATGGTGGCTGCTGCCTATAATTATAATACTGCTTATCCTGAGTCTGATTATACTGCTCGGCGGCACCGCGATAGCGCCATTTATTTATCCGCTCTTTTAATTTGCTGTTGTTGTCAACAGGAACCTGTTTTAGTCGGGAGAGTTTTTCAATACCGACTCTAACATTCCACGTGTAGCAGCGGAATTAGGGTCTAACTCAAGAGAAATATTAAGCTCTTTAATTGCTTCACCTCTATGCCCCTGCTTATTTAAAAGAAGACCGAGATTGGAATGCAGAACAGGACTGTTCGGTAGAAAAACAAGACCCTTGTGGCATATTTCAATCGCTTCATCGACCTTGCCCTGCTGGTAGAGTATATGCGCTAAATTGTTATATGTGGATTCGTGACCCGGCAGGAACCTCATTGCTTTATAATAGCACTCCATGGCCTTTTTAGTCCTGCCCTGTCTTTGGTAAATCCATCCGAGTGAATAATATACATCGCCGCAAGTGGGCTTTATTCGTATCGCATTTTGATAATTAGTAATAGCCGTATTAAAGTCACCCGCCGCTTCTAATACCGACCCCAAAGCACTGTAGGCCACATAGGAATACGGTACGGAATCTCGTACCAATCGAAACTGTTGAGCCGCATTCCTGTAGTCTTTCAATTCTTTGACTAAAAATGTTCCATATTTCCACCTTAGGAACACATCCTGCGGAGAGTTTTGAATCGCCCATCGATATTGGTCGGCCACTTTTTTAAGTGTCTCCGGAGTGATATCGGCCTTTAGAGCATCGCGCTCTCGCTCCATTATTTTAATCTGCTCTTCGTGATATAATTGATTAGTAAACGGCGGCTTCTTAATAAACCTTCCGAGAACCTCATCTGCAATCACGTATTGGTCCCATTGGGTATAAGCCAAACGCTGGGCACACTCCGCCTGTGTCAAAGGCTGGGAACTTTCAGCCCGTCGAACCTTCACTCGTTGCGGAAGCACTTCTTCTACCTGATTAAATACAGTCTTTGCCAGCAAGTAATTCCCTTTGAGATTCAAATGCACATGCTCATAGAATAACTCCTTACCGGGAGTTTCATGAAGACTGTTATCTTCAAAAACTTTTACAGCATCCACCATATAAACAGCTTTATCCGCCTGCGAACCCGCTACACTGCGAACGATTTCATTGATTCGTTTGTCGGCCCCGAATCTCAATGTATCCAACTCACGTGCTTGAACGTACCTCTCCCTGCCCTTTTCGTATTCCCCCATAGCCCAATAACACCGGCCAAGGCGAAATTGAAGGTCTGCATAATCGCCATCTATATCGGCAGCCTCCAAATAACTTTCCACCGCCCCAGCATACTCACCCGCAGATTCATATTTCACCGCCTGAGCGTATAAATCATCCCACTTCGCCTTTTCTTCCTCTGTCAAATCTGCTCTATGCAATGACGCAAATGGCGGATTATCTTTAAGATTGCTCCCTACAGTACTGACAATTATCTTCGCTCCGGCGTTATGACCAATCTTCGCAATATCTTCAAGATTCCTGTGGAAATGCTGATAGACCACTTCCAAATTCTTATCATCTGCACGTATCTGCTTCTCAAGAAACATCTCCAATCCGCGCCAGGTTGTTGGTTTACCTTTTTGGGCACCCGCCCATTCGGCAAGACTCGTAAGAAGCTGCCCCAGTCTCGTAGCTCTAACAGCAATGCCGGTGCGGATAACAGACAAGCTCGGTAAAAGTGGCGCAAAGACCGTACCAGCTCCGTATGGGCCGGTCACTTCATTATTACCAAGATACACAACGAACAAATCCGGTTCATACTTTGCACAATCTTTCGCGATTTCTACAACTACATGAGAATTTATCGCTGCCGTCGCGGTTATGATAACTTCAAAATTCACCCCCGGATACTTATCTCGTAACATTAACTGCATGATACGTCCAAAACCAAAAGCTCCGTCCGGCTCACCCTGAGCTGCAGACGCACCCAAGACAAAAATTCGATAGGTATCTTCTGATTTATTCGCTGAAAAACTAAACGGATTAAATTCCCGCGCAATCTCCTTCGGAAAAAACCGCCAGCAGAACTTGACATTGTCACAACAAGATACCCTGCCATCCACCTTATGCTTGATTATCGCATCAGCAGGAAAACCGTAACCGGCTATACGCAACCCCAGCTCCAACAGCAAAAAAAGCAAAAATGGAATAACAATAAGGGCCGCAATACGAAACAGCCAAAGACGCCGGCCGGTTATAGGCTTATGCGGCACATCCTCAATATGCTTTTGCTTTTTTACACTCCTGAAGATCCTGGAAATAAGTGTTCTACGCACCGGAGTGCGCGGCTTTGCTTTACGCCGCTTGATGTTTCTCTTAGATTTTTTTCTCCGTCTCGCGCTCATCTGCCATCGCTTCAATTTTGTTCTTTCAGGACTGTACTCAGTTTTTTACGCACCTTGGCGGAATTAGGGTCAATCTGTAAAGCAGCACGCAACTCTTTGATGGCCTCGTCCCTGCGGCCCTGCTTTTCCAAAAGAATGCCAAAATTGTAATGCAGATTCAAATTTTCCGGCATAGCTTTCAAACCATTTCGATACGTGTCCAATGCCTCCATAACCTTACCCTGCTGGTACAGCACTAATCCCAGATTATTATAAGCCGGCGTATTATCCGGCATGAATCGAATAGCCTTATAATAATACTCAACAGCCTTCTCCAGCTTTCTTTGAAGCTGACAGGCAAATCCCAAATTGTAATACGCCTCGGCATAACTGGGGTAGATCCGCACCGCCTCTA
>JASFVS010000075.1:0-10288 GCA_050049715.1 Phycisphaerales bacterium | reverse complement strand
ACCTTCAGGTGTTCGACCATCCTCTCGAACGAGTCCATCACGTATTTATTGTCGATTCTTTTCCTTGCCTCTTCCACTGACATCTTTGTGCCGATGCGGTAAGAAATGTTGCCCATGTGACACAGCGAACTGGAGAGGTGCCCCTTCTCGATGTCTGCGTTCAGGTCGCTGACTTTATGACTGCGTACGGCGTCGATGAAGTTCTGATGGTGACCACCGCCGCCGCCGCCGGTAAACCGTGTATCGGTTCTGTTGTCGTCATTGTCCCATACGTATCCGCCGCCGTCTCCCGCGGCCCAGTAGCCATTCTCACATTGCACGATGACACCGATGCGGGTACCGGTACGGTGCCAGGTGTCCATACGCCGCTCACCCTTTTTACGCGGCAGGCCGCGAACCTCGAATATCAACGGAACGGGCTTGTAATCGAGAAATACTATCTGTGTATTGGCAGTTTCACCGGCATCGTTAACTCTGAACCTGCCCCCGAAACTCATCACGCGGGGCGGCAGTCCCGGGTCGCCAAGCGCCCAGCGCCCGAGGTCCATCTCGTGAACACCCTGGTTACCGACGTCGCCGTTGCCCGTGTTCCAGACCCAGTGCCATTTATAGTGCAGTTGCCTCCTTCGCAGCGGTGTCATTTCGGCCGGTCCGCACCACAAATTGTAATCTATGCTCTCCGGCAGCGGATTCGGGCCGGGTGTCCCTTCCACAATACCGTTAGTACCTTCGTAGCGGTGCTTGTAGCACAGCGAGCGTACCCACTTAACGTTGCCAAGGTTCCCCTTACGAATCCACTCATAAGCGGCCGGATGCGCCTCGGAAGAACGTTTTTGCGTACCGGTTTGCACGATGCGGTTATACTTGCGGGCGGCCTCGACCATCTTCCTGCCTTCCCATATCTCGTGCGAGACCGGTTTTTCGACATAAACGTCCTTGCCCGCTTGGCAGGCCCATACCGTTATCAGCGAATGCCAGTGGTTCGGCGTGGCGATTGTTACTGCGTCGATACTCTTGTCTTCCAGCAGCTTACGAACATCAACGTATGTCTTGACCTTTTGCCCGTATTTCTTCTCGAACTCTTCCGCCCGTGTTTCCACGTGGCCTCTGTCCGCATCGCAGAGCGCCACTACGCGTACGCCTTCTTTTTCATTAAAATACCTTATGTGGCCACCGCCTTGGCCCCCAGTGCCGACCACCGCAAAACGCAGGTCGTCATTGGCGCCGCGAACACGCGAATTAGGCCCCAATACCGCCATCGCTGCACCGGCGGCTACTGAACTCTTAATAAAATCTCTACGACTTAATTTACCCATAATGCTTCTCCTATAATTACTGCAAAAGTTTTTTCCGATATATGCCTTGCTTATTTTTTTGTCGCGTATTTCCTATAATGCTCATCCACTTTAGCCTGTTTTTCATTGCCCTTATGAAAATAAAAGCGATACCGCCAGGTCAGGCTCTCCCCTGACTCGATAGTAATGTCACCCGTACCTCGCGGCTTTCGCTCGAAGTAAGACACGCCGAACGGATTAGCCGCGAACAATCCATAATCTCGAACGTGCCACCATGTCGGATGTTTCGGGTTCTGAGGATGGTCGAAAATAGCCACTCCCACAATCTGGCCCTCCACCGGCCCATAATAATCACACCACGCCGCACGCTTTCCCCATGTATCCTTGTCTCGATGACCTTCACTATTAATAATGTGTCCCTGGCCCACTTTACCTTTAAGCCGCATCGTCGGCGTTAGACGAATCGCCATTGAGCCTTCCTTCGTATCGCCCAGCAATACCTCGCCATGTGAGGCATGGAACGTAATCTCAACATCCATTATTTGGCCGGTTGTTCCGTTGTAGAATTTGTGGGTTCGTTTATCCGTGCAGATAACCTCACCATCCCGCGCCACATACTTATTGCTTGACTGAATAACACCCGCATCCGGACCGGAATCAACTTTGAGGAATTTATCGTGAACAACCTTACCCGCTCTCCTGCTCTCGCTCCAAAAATCATGCCCATTTATCTCTCCGTGAGTGTACCACAGCGAACGATGATGAGGATGGTCTTTCTCCTCGTCAGACCCATCCTTCATAGGCCAGTTGCGATTCACAGCCGCTCCAGTCGGTCCGATTACCGGATAGAAATAAGGACGAGGCACACCCTTAAAACAATACTCCGTAAAAAGCTCCCCGTTGATTTCAACCCGCAACTTCTTTTCCTGCTCTGTGATCTGAACACCCGAAGCTTTCTTTTTCCCTGCCCCGGAATTTTGTGCCTTCGCGACCGTTGCCCACCGAACCTGTCGCTGCTCGGCCAGGGCTTTACTTGAAGACCCCGCGGCAATCGCAGCGCCAAAAAGTATAGACTGCTTAAGGAAATCACGGCGTGTATTATTGGCTGTATCCATTTCTTTTTCTTTCTTTATTTAACGAAATAAAGCAGTTATCTTGTTTTAGGACACATTTTTGAAAGGCGTTCAAGTGAATACCTTTACCACATCCTCCCTGACAACCCAAAATAGATATTATCTGTGATTAACGGCCTTCCTGTCAAGTTGTTTTTAGGGAAACTGGCATAGCCGTTGTCTGAAGGGGGTTCTTGTCCTGCAATCGCCTCCTCATTTTCTCTCATCCGCCGATTTCTATCAGCTTTTCAGCAATTTTTAAAGCGGCGTCCTTCTTCGCAAAAGCCAGGCAATTCTCTTTCATCTCCCGGCGTTTTTCATTATCTCTCATTAGCCCTTCCAGTTCCTCCCACAACCACTCGGCCCTGTCCTTTTCATCCGGCAAATCATCCACTATTATCGCCGCACCGGCCTCGACCAATTTTCCCGCATTCAAACACTGATGTCTGTCCTTATGATATGGATAAGGCATACAGATACTCGGAACCGCCGCCGCCGCGAACTCGGCCACGCTGACTGCGCCACTTCTACCGATGACCAAATCCGCCGCCGCCAAAAGGCTCGCCATATCATCGAAGTAACCTAAAATAATATAACCGATTTTTACACCCCTATACCAGCTCTCAACTCTTGCCGCATTATTCTGTCCCGCCAGATGTACTATCTGCCATTCATTTGCAAAAGCATCCAGTTTTCCTAATAACGAGCACACCGCCGTATTAATATTTTCCGAGCCGCTTGATGCACCGGTTATTAACAAAATCTTTTTTTCTCTATCAAGGCCTAACTGCTCTACCACCTTCCCCGGCTGCGGATTTGCAAACCCGCTTCGCAGTGGACAACCGACAACTTCGACTTTCGCGCCGTAACGTGTTAAATAGCGACCTGCTTCCTCGAATTGCAGGAAAATCCGGCTTGCCCAGCGAGCTATTAGCCTATTCGCGCGCCCCGGCACAATATCGACATTTAAAAGCACAATAGGCCTTTTAAGCCTGTGCGCTGCTAGGCAAACCGGCGCCGAAACAAACCCGCCGGCTCCAACCACCACCGACTTTTTGCTGTTACCAATTAGTTCTTTCGCAATCCTGCAATTGCTTAACAACGAACGGCAAAAACCGATGAACCTATCCGGCCGCATCGAAAAACCTTCAGCTTTAAGCCGGGTATATTCGAAATCCGTCTGCCCAAGAATTCTTTCATCTATACTTCGATTGCTGCAGAAAAAATGTACTTTCGAACCCGGACTGATTTTAATTAGCTGCTCCGCCACAGCTAAAGCAGGATATATATGTCCCCCCGTTCCGCCACCTGCGAAGAAAAAACATTTATCGTCCATCATTCAGCTTCCTTGCGTAACTTTGCAACGAAAGTCTGCCCGATGATGGCACATAATGCAAGCGTTTTTTAATTATCTCATTTAATGTCAAAATAAGAACCTCGGCCCAATATAAAAAGAATTTGGCATTTTTGTAATTTCCGCTTTAACAGGAATTCGGTACAATCAAACCACGCTTTTTTCGTTAAAAACTCCTAAAATAAGAACAAGCTGAATCTCGGTCGTCCTAAAGGAGGCATAACATGGACTCAATGAACATCGAAAGTCTTTTCCCCTCACCTAAAACACAAAACTGCAAAACAAGGCCCTGGTCACAAAATAAAATCATGCTTTGCTTCGTATTATGCAGCTCCCTGTTCATTTGCTCATCCACACGAGCTCAATGGCAACCGGCTGAAGGCCCGCTTATGACCAAATGGGCCAGGCAGGTCTCACCGGATAACGTCCACTCCGAATATCCCCGCCCGCAAATGATTCGCAAAGACTGGTTGAATCTTAACGGCTTATGGGAATACGCCATTGTGCCTAAAGACCGGCAGAAGCCGGCAACTTTCGATGGTCAGATTCTTGTCCCCTTCCCCGTTGAGTCGGCCTTATCAGGAGTAAGAAAAACAGTAGGCGAGGAAAATCGCCTGTGGTATCGGCGCACATTTGAAATCCCGCAAAAATGGCAAGGCAAACGCATACTGTTACACTTCGGCGCCGTTGACTGGGACACAACAGTATGGCTCAACGGCAAAAGGCTTGGAAGACATCGAGGCGGGTACAATCCTTTTACTTTCGACATCACCGAAACGCTAAACGACACCGGCCAACAAGAAATTGTGCTGAGCGTATGGGACCCGACAGACGCAGGCAACCAGCCGCGAGGCAAACAGGTAAAAAACCCGGGCAGTATATGGTACACCGCGGTTACCGGAATCTGGCAGACGGTATGGCTGGAACCGGTAGCCGAGTCGCATATTAAATCATTTAAAATTGTTCCGGATATTGACGCCGAAACAGTGCAAATAACACCCGTATACTCTCAGAAAACAGCCGGCCATAGTATTGAAATAGAGGCTAAGGACGGCTGGTTTACAAAGACGAAGACCGAAGAACCTGCCGGGAAAGAATTTGTTTTGAAGATTGAAAATCCGAAGCTGTGGTCGCCCGACTCGCCATTTTTGTACGAGCTGAAACTAACACTTAAAGATAACGACGGCGAAAAAGTCGACGAAATAACAAGCTACTTCGGCATGAGAAAAATCGAAGTCAAAAAAGACGAGTCGGGAATCAACAGGCTGTTCCTGAACAATAAACCACTGTTTCAATACGGCCCGCTTGACCAGGGCTGGTGGCCGGATGGGCTTTACACAGCGCCAAGCGATGAAGCGCTTCGTTATGATATAGAGGTGCTGAAAAAATTAGGTTGTAACATGCTGCGTAAGCACGTCAAAGTCGAACCTTCGCGCCTGTATTACTGGTGCGACAAATTAGGTCTATTAGTCTGGCAGGATATGCCCAACGGTGACAGGCACATTCGCAGCGACGAGCCTGACATCAAACGCAGTGAAGACTCGGCAAGACAGTTCGAGCTGGAACTATCGCGCGTCATTAACGCCCTCCGCAATCATCCCAGCATAATAATGTGGGTGCCGTTTAACGAAGGTTGGGGACAGTATGATACTCCACGAATCGTGGACATGGTGAAGAAACTCGACCCCACCCGTTTGGTGAACAGCGCCAGCGGCTGGGCCGACCGGGGCGTTGGAGATGTCCACGACATTCACAGCTACCCCGGCCCTGCTAAGCCGCCAAACGAAGACAGCCGCTCCGCCGTGCTTGGTGAGTTCGGGGGCCTGGGACTGCCCGTCAAAGGACACACCTGGCAGGATGAAAAGAACTGGGGATACCGCAGTTATAAAACTTCCGATGAGCTGACCGATGCTTACTTAGCCTTCATTGAAAATCTCCGCTTGCTAATCGGCGAGGGCCTTAGCGCCGCGGTTTATACTCAGACAACCGATGTAGAAATCGAAGTCAACGGGCTGATGACCTATGACCGGGCCATCATAAAAATGGATGTCGCAAAAGTTGCTTCAGCGAACAAAAGTTTGTATCTTCCTCCACCTGTCACCAACATAGTTGTCCCGGCCTCACAAACACAGGGACAGATCTGGCGATGCACAACAACCAAACCCGAAGATGGCTGGCAACTGGAACATTTTGACGATTCTGCCTGGCGCACGGGTAAAGGCGGATTTGGCACCAAAGGAACACCCGGCGCAATAATTGGCACAAAATGGAAAAGTTCGGATATCTGGCTGCGCCGAACGTTCGAACTGGACAATAATTCACTGAACAAACCCATGCTTTTAATCCATCATGATGAAGACGCAGAGGTTTACATTAATGGCCGGCTTGTCGCAAATCTGAAAGGCTATACAACAGGCTATATTCGAACCAAACTTGACAAAAAAGTGGTAAAAACGCTAAAAACAGGGAAAAACTGCATAGCTGTTCATTGCCGGCAAACCTCTGGAGGCCAATACATCGACGTCGGGCTCATTGACGTTAAAGAGCAATCCACAAGATAAGCAGCCGAAAAACAGAGCACGCGAAAAATACGAAAGAACCGTTTCAGGTTTGATGTAATAACGCCGGGCTCGATAAAGTTCCGGAAGCGAGAATAATATTAAATTAATCTTGCACATTTAAACCGGATGGTTATAATTTGAAGGTTTTCCACTCCCAATCGGAGACGGGGAAAAGTGACATTGATCGCAGAAGTCTGAACTTAACACGAAAGGGATTATATAAATGGCGCTATTATTAGGATACGACGTTGGAAGCTCATCAGTAAAAGCAACATTAATGGATGCCGACACCGGCAAAGTACTCGGCAGTGCGACCTCGCCCGACAAAGAGCTTGAGATTATCGCAAAGCAAATCGGCTGGGCCGAGCAGGAACCGAAAACTTGGTGGGAACACGTAAAGCTTGCAACACAGAAGATAAAAGCTAATGCGAAATTCGAACCCGGTGACGTAAAAGCCATCGGAATTTCTTACCAGATGCACGGGCTTGTCTGCGTGGACAAAAATCAGAACGTATTAAGGCCCTCGATAATCTGGTGTGACAGCAGGGCGGTGCAAATAGGCGAACAGGCGGCGGAAAAAATCGGAAAAGAAAAGTGCTTAAAAAGTCTGTTCAATCTCCCCGGCAATTTTACAGCATCGAAATTAAAATGGGTTAAAGACAACGAGCCGGAAATTTATTCGAAAATTCATAAAATGATGCTCCCCGGCGATTACATCGCAATGAAAATGACGGGCGAAATAAAGACAACACCTTCAGGTTTGTCCGAAGGAATAATGTGGGATTTCGAGAACGACCGTTGTGCGGACTTCGTCCTTGACAACTACGGAATCTCCGGAGACTTGATTGCTGAAACCGTACCGACATTCTCAGTCCAGGGCGAGCTGACAAAAGCCGCGGCTGACGAACTGGGCCTTAAAGCCGGAACCACAATAAGCTACCGCGCGGGCGACCAGCCTAACAACGCCCTGTCGTTAGGTGTGCTGGAACCGGGAGAGATTGCCGTCACCGCCGGCACTTCGGGTGTCGTATATGGAATAAGCGATAAGAAAAACTACGACAAACTCTCGCGGGTTAATGCTTTTATCCACGTCAATCACTCAAAAGACAAACCGCGATGCGGCGTGTTACTATGCGTCAACGGAACGGGAATCCTCAATAGCTGGTTAAAACACAACTTCGTTGATGGCGCAGGAATGGACTACCCGCAAATGGACAAAATGGCGGCCGAAGTTGCTGTCGGCTCGGACGGCCTGGCAATATTCCCATACGGAAACGGGGCTGAGAGAACTCTGGAAAATAAAAATATCGGCGCATCCGTCCACGGCTGGAACTTCAACGTGCATAAAAAGCCGCATTTCCTGCGTGCCGCCCAGGAGGGAATTGTCTTCGCACTTAACTACGGCATCGGGATCATGCGCGATATGGGAATTAAGCTCACCACCGCCAAGGCAGGACATGCAAATATGTTCCTGAGTCCCCTGTTTGCCGGGGCATTTGCCACCTTGACACAGGCTACCGTGGAATTATACAACACTGATGGTTCGCAGGGAGCCGCAAGAGGAGCGGGGATAGGAGCAGGCATTTATAAAGGCCCGGAAGATGCCTTCGTGGGTCTGGAACCGGTTAAAAGTATTGAACCTGATAAGAACTTAGCCAGTACTTATCAGAAGGCGTATGAAAAATGGGAAAATATTCTAAAACATCAATTAAAAGCGTGAAGAGTATCTCATAAGATGAGATATGAGAAAGGAGCAGTTTAGAAATGGCAGAAAAGTCTTTACACAGTATTTGCAGATGGACATTTAATCCGGGCAAAGGCGGTTTTGTGCCCGGCGATATGCGGCCGGAATGGGGAGGCACCTTCGGAACACCGGAGATGATTAAACTCGTAGCCGACAAAATCGCCCCAAGAATGCCTGACAACGTCGAATTGGGCATCGAAATGCACTACGATGCGGAAGTCGATGATGACAACGCCTCGGCCGTCGCCGATGCACTTGTGGATAACAAGTTGTATCTGGCAATGATAACACCCGGTGCACACAGCCACTTCGCATACGGCGGGATTGCATCGCTCGACCCCAATGAGCGAAAAGCCGCCGAAGATTTAGGTACGAAGACGGTTGATTTGGCCTATGGTACCCTGAAAAAGGCCTGGCATCCTGAGAAACCCCCGGCCTTGGTGATATGGAACGGCTCATTTGGCTATGATATCGCCACTATCGGCATCAGGCAGATGTACCAGAATCTAAAGGAAAGCGTAGCCGGCCTGTCCAAACACGAACAGAAAAAAGGCGGCGACCTGTATCTCGGTTTCGAGCCAAAGCCGAACGAGGGGCACCCCGCAATGCTCATCCCGACCGTGGCAAGCGCAATTCTTTTCTGGAATAAGATTGAGAAAGAATTCGGAGTCTCCAGTGCCAAGAAAGGCGTCAACAAAGAATTCGGGCATTCGGAAATGATTGGTCTTGACCATGTTTACGACACCGTCGAAGAGCTGGACAACGACGCAATGGTACACATGCACTTGAACAGTCAGGGATATAACGATGGTATCATCCTGGGCGGACCCGGCAAGTATGACATCGACCACGGCACCAGAATTAACGGCATGAACGTTGCCATCGCCGGGCTGATTCATGAAGCAGGCTATAACCGCTGGAAAGGCCACGACATGCAGACCCGTGCGTACGACAACGCCGAGCAGGGAATCGACAGAGTTATCAGAAGCGTCCTGAGCTGGGAAGCATGCGATAAAGCCGCAAAAGAGCTGGATACAAAGGCACTGATGAAGGTGCTGGCCAACCGCGAAACCGCCAAAGCCGAAGATATGATGAGGGCCGCAGTAGTCAGCGCCCAGAATAGCTTCGACAAAATGTACAAGTAATATTGTACTGACGCATTAAAAAATGATATAAGCAAGCCTCCCTGCCTTGAGGCAGCGAGGCTTGTTTTTTGTCAGAAGTCAAACAACCAGCCATTATATCACCACAACAATTGAAGCAGTATCGGCTGCCCGATAAGGACTTTGGTTTGACATGTGGAGTCGAATAGATACAATACCTTCATCATATTTGGTTGTAGTAGGGTATTAAACAAATAACAGAATCTCTTTAATTTTTTATAAGGATAATATCATGTGGAGGAAATACATTAAGTGGATTATTCCGTTAGTATTTACATTAAGTCTTTGGAGCATAGTCGCACAGGCGGCAGTTTGGCCCAGCGGCCGGGAAGCGGTGGAATTGCAGGCCCGGCCGTTTAGCTTGAGTGACGTGCGCCTGCTGGATGGGCCATTCCGTCAAGCAATGCTTCGGACACAAAAATACCTGCACGAACTGGAATCGGACAGGTTACTCTGGTACTTCCGCAAAACCGCAGGACTGGATACGCCGGGTGAGCCCATGGGAGGCTGGGAGAAAACCGAGCTGCGGGGACATACAATGGGCCACTATCTCTCCGGCTGCGCCCTGATGTACGCAAGTACAGATGATAAAAAGCTCAAGGTCAAGGCCGATGCTATTGTTGCTGAACTTGCTAAATGCCAGAAGAAAATTGGCACAGGTTATCTCAGCGCATATCCCGAGGAGCAAATCGACCGCGTGATCGCTTGCAAACGTGTCTGGGCGCCCTGGTATACACTGCATAAAATTTATGCTGGCTTGCTTGATATGTACATCTACTGCAACAACAACCAGGCGCTCGAAATAGCCAAAAGCATGGCATCATGGGCCAAGGGACGTTTCGATCCGCTCGACCGCAATGCAATGCAGGAGATGCTCAACCACACAGAACAGGGTGGTATGAACGAAGTACTGGCTAACCTCTACGGTCTTACAGGCAACAAGCAATGGCTCCAGCTGGCCAAGCGTTTCAATGCCGATGAATATAACAAACCGTTGATTCTGCATCATGACGAGCTAAAGGGTAAGCACGTCAATTCATTCATCCCGAATATAGTAGG
>JASFVS010000356.1:0-3284 GCA_050049715.1 Phycisphaerales bacterium | reverse complement strand
AGTTCTGTATCGAAAGTGGATACATAGGCAAATCCCCTTCCCAGTCAAATTAGAATAAGCCTGAAAACATAAAAACCAAAAAAATACATTCACACCGCCGCGGCATTTTATTATATTTAGAAAACGTCTTGCGAGAATTTGCTGATAAAAAAATATACCGAAAGGAAAACACCAATGTACTGTCAAAAATGCGGAACAGAAAACCCGGACAATGCTCAGGTATGCAGCTCTTGCAGTTCGGCATTAACAAACACTCCTGCACAAACCCAGCCCCCAAACGCAAAAACCAGCAGCTTGGCTATTGCATCACTCGTACTTGCTATCCTTGCTCCATTCACTTGCCTCATGACAGCAATACCAGCAATAATCCTTGGAAGTATAAGTCTCGTCAGGATCCAAAAAAGCTCCGGCCAATTAACTGGAAGTGGCATCGCAATCGCTGGAATTATCATTGGTCCTGTTTGGCTGCCTGTGATGGGATGCTTGATAGGAATTTTAATACCGACACTATCCAATGTAAAAAAACTCTCTTACCAAACTACATGCGCTATCAATATGTCCAACCTGGGTAAGGCAATGCTTATCTACGCCAATGACTATGAACAGAAGTTTCCGACTAGTGAACATTGGTGCGATTTATTATTATTTCACGCCGATGCCGAATTTTCGATGTTCTGCTGCAAAGGCTCACCCGGGGGCCCTGCAACTACGCCATCAATAAAAATGTCGAAGAACTGGGAACATCTTCTCCACCAGATATGGTATTGCTTTTTGAAACTAATCGCCCAGGCTGGTGCCAGGATGGTGGGCCTGAAATCCTGACAACCAATCACCACAACGGCGAAGGTTGTAATATCTTGTTTGTCGATGGTCACGTTGAGTTTGTTCGAACAAAGGATTTAAATAGACTCAAGTGGACGCCGAATGAAAAAACTCAATTTTTTACCGAACGATAAGCTCAGGGAAGGTTTATGCTGATTGGATTATCCAGCCTGTTTAAGACCTCCTGCAGAATCTTAAAAAACTTATCATTATCCGGCCAGGCAATCCTTTCATCGACCGGCATAGGCCTGTCAAGCTCATCAAGAAAACGGGACAAAACCTCTTCGTCCAACTTTTCGGCCGAAATACCCAAGCCGAGTTTCTGAATATAATGCGCGTTGATTATCTGCTCATACTGACCGGTCAAAGGCAATAGCAGCATCTTCTTTCTAAGATACATACACTCGCTTATCAAAGAAAATCCAGCCGAAGCTATCACTCCACGCGCCCCCGCCAGGTCACTAAGAAAGCCCTCCGTTGAACGCTCCTTAAAAATGCAGTTCTTGTACTCAAGACTTGTGTTAAAACCATAAACACAAAATTTCTGTTCGCCGAACTTACCAAGAACATCCTGCAATTGCTCCATATCCTCACCTGTTGTCGAATAAACCAGGATATGCTCCCCCGCCTTCACTTTAAGTGAACTAATCACAGGTCTCACTACAGGCGGCGCTAAAACGACCGAATCGATCCTCAAAGGCGCATCAAAAAAATTGATGATAATGTAGGCAACCGCACCTACATAGTGACATTCGGTTATCACACTGGCGGTTATTCTTGAAAACCAGTTTTTGCTCGGATGCTCAAGCTTACAAAGTGTAAGCACATGCTCGTGGTCGATACTGATAAAAGGTACATCATTGCGCCACGCCCACCACGCGCTGAAAGGCTCGAAATCCGAAATTACAAGGTCGGGATTAAACGGCTCGAAATGCTTCCTGAAAAGTTCGTCATTCAGTCTGTCCGCCTCAGGCAGCTTACAGATATTAATCTTAAGAGTTTCCGATTTGTCTATCCGCCCATCCACAAAAGCAAACGAAAGCCCGAATATCTCTTTCACGCGCTCACCGAAATACTGCTTCAGATAAAGCAGGGATTTCTGTGACCCCACAAAGATTACATCATGTCCCGAACCAAGAAGTCTTTGCCCTATCAGATGTGACCGGCTGCTATGACCGAATCCTTCCCCCGCAACAGCGTAGATGATTTTTGCCATTTATCTCTAAAAACCGTGCCTCACGTCTATAGCCCTGCGTCTTGAACCTGTTCTAATGATTCTCCAAGTAATTAAGTGTTTTCTCGATTATTTTAGCCGCTACCGGAGAAGCAGCAGCTCCGCCGGTATAACCTTTGCCAAGTCTCTTATTAGGTTTTCGTATAGAAACTAAAACCACAATAGCCGGGTCCTCAACAGGCGCTCCGGCCAAAAAGGATGCAACATAATCATCCTCAGAATAACCTCGTTCATCACTTTTTGCAATATTGGCTGTCCCCGATTTTCCAAAAACCTGCCATTTTTCCAGCTTGGCCCTCCGGCCGGAACCCTCGTTAACCACAGCAACCAGAGCCTTACTGACAATCCATTCGGCAACTTCGGGTTTAACAATATACCCTACCGGCGGAACAGGACGCTTTAATTCCTTAATCTGCCCTTCATTATCAACAATCGCTTTAACAAGAAAAGGCTGAACAACCCGTCCGTGGTTGACGAGTATGCAGAAAGCCCGGATTAGTTGAATTGCAGTGACAGTAATTTCCTGACCGAACGGTATCCTGGTAACACTGTATCCGGTCCAGTGACTTGTACTCCATAATAATCCACTCGCCTCACCGGGCATTTCGATTCCCACTTTCTTACCGAAACCGAAAAGCCTCAGCCCACGATACAGTTTATCCTTCCCAAGCCGTTGTCCTATCTTGGCCATTCCGATATTACTCGAATGAGCCAGAATCCCCTTTAAAGTTAAATCACCGAAACCCCTGCGATACTCACCGATTTTCCCAAAACCCTTGCCATGATAGTTTCCATTTTCACAGAATATCTTTTCGGTTTCGTTCACAACTCCTGCATCAAGGGCAATCGCAGCCACGAACGGTTTGATTATACTTCCCGGCTCGAACTCATCGGTCAAAATCCTGTTACGGAGATTATCCATATCTTCAGGGCGTATCCTGACAGGGTCGAAATCAGGCAGCGAAACCATCGCCAAAATCGCTCCGGTCTCCGGCTCAGCCACAATAGCCACACCAGACTCTGCCTCAAAATTTTCAAGCTGTTCTATAAGTTCATCACGAGCAAACTGCTGAATAGTAGCATCAATAGTCAGAATAATGCCCTGCCCGTTTATTAAAACATTGCTCTGGCTGGTTTCCTCCGATGCTTCGCATTCTTCCAGAAATAAAGGTCGAATCGGACGTCGGCGAGCATCTGCAAGGAAAATATCCTCAGCCCTCGAACCCCG
>JASFVS010000355.1:0-3293 GCA_050049715.1 Phycisphaerales bacterium | reverse complement strand
GCTGAAGCCTGTCTCAAACCAAAATAGAACAACTAAAAATGTTTTTTAGCCTCACTACTTTATTATATTTGCCCAGGATAAAGTTGTAACGACTTTACGCGACCTCCTTCCTTCTTTTTAATAAGCCGTAAGTGAGACTGAAATGTAAAACACTCACTTTAAACGTAAGTGTCACGAAATAAGCGATAACTCCACCTCTGCTCGAAAAAACTTTAAAAAACACTCACGAAAAGATTATTAACTACACCACAGTTGAGTTCTTTAGCTGAATTTAGGAAAATCTATGCATCCCTAAAGCCAAAATAATCTTTTCATACTTTTTATACAATAAAATCACTATAACGTCAAGAATTTTTTGAATTATTACTAAATTATATCAAAATACAGAATTTGTTGATTTTGGAGTCTTTCTAAGTTAGTACGTGTCCTTATACTCTTATAAGCATTGGCCATAAGCTACCAAATAAGTGGATTTAACGCTACTATACAGAAATCATGCTTTTCGATAAATATTGAAATCTCGAAAAGCCAAATCCGTCAAATGACTCCCTTCGATAGGATAAAAAACATTTTTTCCTTTGATTTTTACCATTGTTAGGTCAACTTCTTAACCACTTTGACAACAACATCACGGTTTTTATTACCATACTACAAATCCTGTCAAGTTGGCGTATTAAACAATTTTTCAATGCCAAAATTGGTATCTTTTTAAATAGTGAATTCTGCCATACTACTCCTGCCGCTATTTTTTATGTTTTATAATTACCTGTTAATAAGCAAGTTATCGAAAACAAATCAAATTCGGCTCTTATTAAGGTAAAAGCTGGTATATTTTTTGCACGTTTGTTATTAATTATGCGAAAATTAACGATTTAATCTTTTCTAAGGCAGACAATTTAAGGAGGCAAGTCATTATGGCAGTCAAAGAATTGGCATTTGAATCCGATGCAAGAGCCAGCTTGTTAGCTGGTGTTGAAAAACTTGCTGCAGCAGTAAAACCAACCCTTGGCCCAAGAGGTCGAAATGCTGTTATCGATAAAAGCTGGGGCGGTCCCACTGTAACCAAAGACGGAGTATCGGTTGCTGAAGAAATCGACCTTTTAGACAAAAATGAAAACCTCGGCGCAAAATTAGTTAAAGAAGCTGCAAGCAAAACATCAAAAATCGCCGGTGACGGCACTACAACAGCAACTGTATTAACTGAAGCTCTGTTCAGAGAGGCATATAAAAATCTTGCAGCCGGTGCTGATGCTATGGCGATGAACCGCGGCATGCAAAAAGCTGCCAAAGCAGTAACAGATAAACTGGCCACATTGTCAAAGCCAATAAATATCACAAAAACTGATGACATAATTAATATTGCCTCGGTGTCAGCTAACAATGATGTGGAAATAGGAAAGATTATGGCTGAAGCCTTCCAGCGTGTCGGCAAAGATGGTGTTATCACAGTCGACGAGGGTAAGAGTTTCGAAACAACCGTCGAGTTCGTAGAGGGGATGCAGTTCGATCGTGGTTATCTTTCACCACATTTCGCAACCGATACTGAGAATATGGTCTGCGAACTGGAGAAACCATTCATTCTTGTTCATGAGGAAAAAATCAGCAATGTAAGTAAGCTCGTCCCGCTGCTGGAGAAAGTTGCAAAAGCCAATAAGCCGCTGTTGATTATTGCAGAAGATGTCGAGAGCGAAGCATTGGCAACGCTTGTGGTAAATAAACTAAAAGGTGTACTGCAGATTGCAGCCGTCAAGGCGCCGGGTTACGGCGACCGCAGAAAAGCAATGCTGCAGGATATAGCCATACTTACAGGTGCAGAGCCTATCTTCAAAGATTTAGGCATTGAGATGGAGAACATTGGCATAAAGCAGCTTGGGCAGGCTAAAAAAATCACTATCGATAACGATAATACAATAATTGTCGAAGGTGCAGGAAGCCAGGCAAGCATTAACGGCAGAATAAAACAAATAAAAGACGAAATTGAGATTACAACCAGCGATTACGACCGCGAGAAACTACAGGAACGATTAGCTAAACTCACCGGCGGCGTCGCCCAAATCAATGTTGGTGCTGCAAGCGAGGCGGAAATGAAAGAAAGAAAGGCCAGAATCGAAGACGCTCTGCATGCTACCAGGGCAGCTATCGAAGAAGGTATCGTTCCGGGTGGAGGTGTAGCATTAATACGCTGCATCGATGCCGTTCAGAAACTGAAACTCAAAGGAGACGAGCAAACAGGTGCAGATATATTAGTAAAAGCACTCTCCATGCCCTGTCACTACATAGCTTACAATGCCGGAGCTACTCCAAATCTTGTAGTAAATAAAGTCTCAGAGGGTAACGGCGGCTTCGGTTATAACGCTAATGCAGACAAATATGAAGACCTGCTTAAAGCCGGTATCATCGACCCTGTAAAGGTTACTCGGATAGCACTGCAAAATGCTATCAGTATAGCCGGTCTGTTACTAACAACGGATTGCCTTGTTACCGAAAAGCCGAAAGAAAAAGAGGATATGCCCCCAGGTGGACCGGGAGGTCCCGGTATGGGTGGCATGGGCGGTATGGGTGGCATGGGCGGTATGGGTGGCATGGGTGGCATGGGCGGCATGGGCATGATGTAAACCCCAGACCGAGGATCACTCAACAGCTAAAAAGGAAACAAAACGATGTACAGTAAAAAAATCCGGCTATGTAACAAGAGTAAAACTCGCAGAATTAGGAGGAACGTATTTGCAGTGCTGTGCGTCTTGACAATCCTTGGTTGCTGCCAACCAGGAAAATGCTCAACTGAACAAAAACAACCAATAAGTAAAAATGAACGAATGGAATGGTGGAGAGAAGCAAGATTTGGTATGTTCATTCACTGGGGTCTTTATGCAGTACCGGCTGGTGAGTGGAAAGATAAAAGAATATCCGGCATCGGTGAGTGGATTATGGAAAAGGGTGACATACCTGTTGCCGAGTATGAACAACTAACAAAACAGTTTAACCCGGTCAAGTTCGACGCCGACCAGTGGGTACAAATCGCCAAGAACGCCGGAATGAAATATATAGTTATCACATCCAAACATCACGATGGCTTCTGTCTGTGGGATTCAAAGGTAACAGACTATGATATTATCGATGCCACACCGTTCAATCGTGACATTCTCGGAGAATTGTCCGAAGCATGCAAAAAGCAAGATATCAAACTTTGCTTTTATCACTCAATAATGGACTGGCATCATCCCGATGCTCAGGCGCCTTTTTACCCGAACTATAATGACGGCAGCAAATCCAATCCTAACTTTTCGCGATAC
>JASFVS010000354.1:0-3300 GCA_050049715.1 Phycisphaerales bacterium | reverse complement strand
GCTTAGTGCTGATGGCGAGGAACTCGGCCTGTTTGCATCTGATGGAACTACCCTGATTGATAGTATTGTTTTTCCCGACCAGACTGCGGATATATCTTTTGGTCGTTATCCGGATGCGAGTAACAATGGTCGTTTCTTTGCTTACCCTACTCCTGAACGGCAGAATTATGGCGCATATTTAGATGAAGTTGCTGATACAAAGTTCAGCCACAACCGTGGTTTTTATGATGCGCCTTTCTCTGTTACAATTGCCACCGAAACAGAGGGAGCTACGATTTATTATTCACTTGATGGAAGTGATCCTTAC
Organism: Phycisphaerales bacterium; assembly: GCA_050049715.1. GTDB lineage: Bacteria > Planctomycetota > Phycisphaerae > Sedimentisphaerales > Anaerobacaceae > NIOZ-UU13. The sequence goes on along the minus strand of JASFVS010000354.1, from coordinate 2,993 downwards.
GATACTTCGGGCCGAACTTCGATTGGTAGGATTTATACCGGTCCTATTCCTATCAATGGAACCACCTGTTTACGAGCTAAGGCAATCAGGCATGGTTGGATGCCTACTAATGCTGATACGCATACATATATCTTCCTCAGTGATGTTATCAGGCGGAGTCAACAGCAGGTATTGTCTGATGGCTATCCGGATGAGTGGTGGGGCGGTTTTCCTGCCGATTATGAAATGGACCCGGAGGTTTACAATGACCCGGACTATGCAGACCTGATGGAGGAGGCGTTACTTTCTATTCCCACAATCTCAATCGCTACGGATAAGAACAATCTCTTTAGCCATGAGAGTGACTCGGAGTATGGCGGTATCTATATTTACACCGGTCATTCGATTACTGGAGGCCGTGGATGGGAACGACCTGTTTCGGCGGAGTTTTTTACTCAGGAAGGTCTCAAAGAATTTCAGCTCAACTGTGGTATTCGTATCCAGGGTGGTGAGAATCGTAGACCTAATAAATCTCCCAAGCACTCATTCAGCCTTCGATTCAGAGGCCAGTACGGTCCGACCAAACTGAATTTTAAGCTGTTTGATAACTGGCCCGTCAATTCTTTCGATACTATCCAGTTCCGTGGTGTTTTTAACAATGCCTGGACCCACTGGTCTCCAGACCAAAGGCGGCGTACTCAATATATACGTGACCAGTGGATGCGTGATGCCCTTACCGATATGGGCCATAAGGATGCCGGCCAAGGTTTTTTCGTCCATCTGTACTTAAACGGCATATATTGGGGTGTATTCAACCTGCAGGAGCGGCCGGTCTCTGCCCATTACGCTGCTTATAACGGCGGTGAAGAGGATAGCATTGATGCTATAAATGGTGGTAGAGCTACCGATGGCACTGTGGCCGCATGGAATGAGACTCGGAGTATTATTTCGGGTCGCAACTGGGAAGATATACAACAGGTGCTTGATGTAGACAATTTTATCGATTGGACACTTTTGAACTTGGCGGTCAGCAATCAGGACCTCAAGAACAATGGCAATTGGCGAGCTGCTGGCGGTGGTCAACAGCGCAGACCTTGGCACTTTTACAGTTGGGATGCCGAACACGCAATCGAAGGTGTTACCCAAAGTGGAACTTCACCATCGTCCGATCCTACGAGCTTTTTTAATTATCTTGATGATATCGAGGAATTTCGAGTACGCTTTGGTGACCGGGTTCATAAACATTTATTCAACAATGGTGCCCTGACGTCCCAAAGAAATATCCAACGCTGGCTTGAACGTGCCGACGAACTTGATTTGGCTGTTATCGCCGAGTCCGCCCGGTGGGGTGACTACCGAAGAGACATGCATTCGTACAGTTCAGGTCCTTACTACTTATATACGAGAAATGATTTCTGGATCCCTGAGAAAAACCGGTTAATCAACAATTACTTCCCTCACAGAACCGACATTGCGATTAATCAGTTTCGTTCTCGTGGTTTGTACCCTCGAATAGACATGCCGGAGTTCTATATTAATTATTCTTATCAACATGGTGGTCAGGTTCCACGGAACAATACGTTAATGATATATACCTCGTCAGGCACAATTTATTACACCCTCGATGGCTCTGACCCGCGTTTACCTCAAGGGCCGCAGCAACGTATTAACAGCACTACCCTTATGGCTGAAAATGCGGCTAAACGTGTATTCATTCCGACCGGAGCGATTAGCAATGTCTGGAGAAGTAACCGGCATTTTAACGATTCAGCCTGGTTGGTAGGTTCCGGTAATCCTGGTGGCATCGGATACGAAAGAAACTCCGGCTATGAGGACTTAATAAGTCTTGACCTTGAAGACCGAATGTATGGCGGCAATACAACGTGTTATATGCGTATTCCATTTGCTTATAATGGTAATCTGGAAGATTTCGGTTTTATGACTCTGAGAGTCAGATACGACGATGGTTTTATAGCTTATCTTAACGGCGTCGAAGTGGCCAGAAGCAATTTCAACGGAACACCGACTTGGAACTCAAGCGCCAATTCAACTCACACCGATACTGAGGCCGTTAACTTTGAAGATTTCGATATATCTACTTTTCTTGACAACCTTCTTCCGGGTAATAATTTTTTGGCCGTCCAGGGGTTGAATGCTTCCTCGACAAGTTCTGATTTTCTTATTTCCATTGAATTGATTGCTGGCCTGGACATTATCCCTGAAGGAGGTGGTGTCTCACCCGGTGCCCTTGAATATACAGGACCGACCCGTTTACCTTACAGTGTCCAGCTCAAAGCTCGATTATTAGATAATGGTACCTGGAGTGCTCTAAACGAAGCGACTTTTTCTGTGGGGCCTGTAGCGGATAATCTGCGCATCACGGAGATTATGTATAATCCTTATAGTTTGGATGATTCGGAAGAGCCTAATGAGGAGTATGTCGAGCTTCAGAACATCGGAGCCGAAACAATTAATCTTAATCTGGTTAAATTCACGAACGGCGTTGATTTTACTTTTCCGAATATTGAGCTTGCTTCGGGCGAATACATAGTTGTTGTTCAGGATATTGACGCCTTCCAAGCACGATATGGACAAGGTATTAACGTTGCGGGCCAATACTCCGGCAGACTCAACAATGCCGGCGAACGTATCAAACTCGAAGATGCAATTGGCCAAACCATTTTAGATTTCAGTTACAGGGACGGCTGGCGTTCTGTTGCAGATGGTGAAGGTTTCTCTCTGACTATAATAAATCCGGCTAATACTAACCCGGACAGTTGGAACGATGGAGACTTCTGGCGTGCAAGTGCATACATAGGCGGCTCGCCCGGCGCAGATGACAGCGGCATTATCCCTAATCCCGGCGCTATTGTTATTAATGAATTGCTGGCTAACTCGCCCGGCAACAGTCCGGACTGGATTGAACTTCATAATACAACCAATACGGCCATCGACATAGGCGGCTGGTATCTTAGCGACAGCGGCCCTAATCTAACCAAATACGAAATCCCTGC
>JASFVS010000074.1:0-10424 GCA_050049715.1 Phycisphaerales bacterium | reverse complement strand
TCACCGGTCCCTGGCGGACAGTCAACCACCAGATAGTCCAGCTCGCCCCAGCAAACATCGTCCACGAACTGTTTGATAACATTATGTTTCATCGGCCCTCGCCAGATAAGTGCATCCTTGTCATTTTGTAACAAAAAGCCGATACTCATCACTTTAAGTCTGTCGCCATACGAAACCGGAATGATTCCATCACCATCAGCCTTTACGACAGGATTTCCGAGATTCAATAGTTTTGGAACGCTCGGTCCATGAATATCGATATCGAGCAGGCCGACGTTTTTATCTTTACCGGCCAGCCAAACCGCCAGATTAACTGCGATACTGCTTTTACCGACGCCGCCCTTACCGCTTAAAACGAGATATTTGTGTTGAATATTTCCCATTATGAGTTTCCTTCCGTATCCGCCGCTTCCCTGAGCATATCCAGTACCGACTCCCACAGAGATACTATCTCTTGTTTCACGCCGTCATCCGAATATTCGACTATGCTCCTGGCGGCGACCTGGGCCTTTGTAACCGCTATATCATACGAAATCTTCCCGGCCACCTGCAAATTTTTCTCTTTGGCTTTTTCTTCTATTGCCTTTGTGATAGTCGGATTAATATCGTATTTGTTGATACATACCACTATGGGAATCTTAAAATGCTCGGCCAATTCAATTACTCTATCGAGGTCGTGCTGGCCTGAAACAGTCGGCTCGGTAACGGCCAGTACCAAATCGGCTCCGCTGATAGATGCAATTACCGGGCAGCCTATACCGGGCGAGCCGTCAACGATTACCAGCTCTTTATTCTGCTCGTTTGCGATTTTTTTTGATTGCTTACGAATTAAGCTGACCAGCTTGCCGCTGTTCTCCTGTCCCGGCCTAAGTCTGGCATGCACCATAGGCCCGAACCTTGTATCCGAAACGAACCACCGGCCGTTGATGGCATCCTTAAATTCTATTGCGTTGACCGGACAAAACTCAGCGCAAACGCCGCAGCCTTCGCAGGAGATAGAATCGACCGTATAAGTCTTCTGGACGGTGTCGTTGGCCGGGCCATCGAACGTTACTGCTCCGAAATTGCAAACTTCCCTGCATCTGCCGCAGCCGATACATTTTTCCACGATGACGGACGCTGATTTGCCCCCGCTGAAATCGGAGCTTTGTTTCACATCAGGCTGTAATAATAAATGCAGGTCCGCCGCATCCACGTCGCAGTCCGCCAGCACCGCATTATTTGCAAGTGCCGCGAACGAGCCGACGATGCTTGTCTTGCCCGTACCGCCTTTTCCACTAATGACAACTATTTCCTTCAACTTCGTTTTCTCCCACTTTCTACTTTTTCTTTTCACCTTTTATGACATATAAACTGGCTAATTTATGGTATCGGGTTTGGAATATTTCCGTTCCCTTAATTCCTAAAAAATATTCTGTTCGAGTAGAAAAATACTTGGCAATTGTTCTCTCGATATCCTTTAAGTCCGTATGTCTGATTTTGTTTACATAAGAAGCTGGATTTCTTACTTTTTCCTTAAAGAATTTAGACTCCGGATTAAGCAGCATAACCAAAAGTTTGCCGCCTCCTCTAAGTATCCGGGCGGTTTCTTTAACAGCTTGCTTATACTTTTCAATAAACTGCATTGAGGTAATGTAAATAACCGCATCGAAACAAGATTCCGAAAAAACCATATTTTCCGCCGAGCCTACCATAGTTCTTATGTTGTCCAATGCCCGGCCCAAAGCCTCTTTTGAAATATCCAAACCTGTGACATTAAAATCATGTTCAGCCAAACCTGCCTCTATGATTGCTGGTCCACAACCGATACTTAAAACATCCTTAGTCCCTTTTAGTTCACGTAAAGCATATTCTAATTCGGCTTTAAAAACCTTTCTCCAAAATTTCGTACTGCAGGATTGCAAATACTTTTCCATACAGCCGGGTCCTCTGCTTATTCGAAAAACTTTTCACGCCACCACAGGAAGTGTCCCCAGGGATTATCAAGTGTATATTTATCATCCTCTGGAGCACCGGGCCATGATTTTATTTCATCTAACAGCATCTCACAGGGCTCGTCTTCTGCCAGAAGTCTATACGCACATCTGACGAGTAAGAACCTCATATTAGCTTCACCTTCATTCGGATTATGGTCCGGATGAAACTTTAGGGACGCGTGTCTGTACGCTTTTTTCAGTGCTTCTCTGCCTGCATCTTCCTCAACGCCAAGAATTTTACGTGCCGCACGGCGGGCTTCTAAGTCATGAGATATTCTTTGGCCGAATTCGTAATCATCGCTTTTCATCGGATTTTTCTTTCACGCTCTCTAAATAGCCACAAAGTTTTGAAAAAAGCTTCACGTATTCCTGCAATGTATCTACAATCATCTTGCCGGACGAATATGCCTCGGCGATGCGTCTGTCATCGGGTAGCTTCAAAACTATTTCGATATTTTCGGCTTCGCAATATTTTTCCACCTCGTTATTACCTATCCCGTCGCGGTTAACGGCCACGACAAACGCCAAACCCATTTCACGCACTAACTCAACCGCCAGCTTCAAGTCATTTAAGCCGAACGGCGTCGGCTCGGTAACGAGCAGAACAAAATCCGTCCCCTTCAGCGCCTCGACCACTGGGCATGATGTCCCCGGCGGGACATCGACAATTGCTGTGTAACCGTCCTTTATATTCTTTTTGACTTCTTTTATTACCGATGGCGTCCGCACATGACCGATACGTAACATGCCGCTAACAAAATCAACGCCGTCTGCATTACCGTATTGTATCTCTCCGATATCGAGCGGCTTTGGGATAACAGCGCCCGTCGGACAGATTAGCTGGCAGCCCCCGCACGAATGACAAAGCTGCTCGAAAGTCAGCACATTTTCCTTAATGCAGACAATCGCATTATACTGGCAGATTCGACCGCACTGACCGCAGGCGGTGCATTTTTCCGTATCAATCTCCGGCACATCTACTGTAATCTTCCGGCTGCCGTTTGTTTGCGGCTTCAGGAAAATATGCCCATTCGGCTCTTCGACGTCGCAGTCAAGATACTGGACCTTCTGACCGGCATGACAAAGGGCTTTGGCAAGATTGGTGGCAATTGTAGTTTTGCCCGTCCCGCCTTTGCCGCTGGCAACAGCAATAACAAATCCGTCCTGCATTTTACTCATCAGGCTCCGCAGAACTCTGTTTTCCCGCGCCCATACCAAAATGCTCCCGGACACTCGGGCCGCTGGCCTCGGTCAGTTCGCCTTTTTTGAAAAGCTCAATTACAGGTCCGACCGTTCCTGTTATGCCGGTAAACAACTTAACGCCTGCGGCGCTGAGAGTACGCTCGGCGTTCGGCCCGCAATTACCCGTCAGCACGGCTTCGGTGCCGGCATCGATTACGGTTTTGGCCGAGCTTATACCGGCTCCGCCGGCGGCGGCGAGATTTTCATTTTCGATTACTTCGAAGTCCATAGTTTCGGTATCCGCGACAATAAAAAAAGCCGCTCTTCCGAATCGCTGGTCAACCTTGGAGTCTAAAGACTTTCCGGTTGCAGTAACTGCAATCTTCATAATATGCCTTTCTCTTTTTCCTGGGTATCACAACCTATTTCTTTTTCTTGCTTTCGGCTGCGAGCTGGTCTATGCGCTTGTTTATTTCCTCGAGTGCATTCTGGAAATACTCCGCTTGCTGTCTCAGGCCTTCGAGTTCCTGCTCGGCCGTAAATGTCACGGCGGGCGGTGTTGCGTAGGGTGCATTCGGACCCATGAAGCCACCCCAGGCCGGATAACCGTATCCCGCTCGTGCCCAGCCGGGCAAACCTGTCGCGTGGTACCAGTTTCTCCTGCCTCGGCCGCCGCCTCGACCCCGGCCCCCAAAGCCGCGACCGCCAATCGGGTTCATAAAACCGGGCATACCATATCCTGCGCAATATCCCGCAGCTCTACCTGTCATTGGTCCCATACCTGCCGGACCTGTTCCATCTCCACGTGGCATAATTAATCTCCTTTCAAATTAAAAGTTATTCTCTTGTCATTATCGTCCCACATTCGGGGCAACTCTGTCTATTACACGGTTCACCAACAATATGCGGCACCTTTTTACCGCATTTTGGACATAAACAGCTTCCTCCCGGTCCTGCGGCGAATTGTCCGCCCATTCGGCCTCTGCCTTTACCTTTACCCCTGCCTTGTCCCATTCCTCGGCCGCCGCCTCGTCCGGTCCCGGCCGGTCCTGTTCCATCTCCGCGTGGCATAATATCAGCTCCTTTCTATAAATTTACTTTGATTTAACCCTTTTAACACCATACTGCCCATTTCACGTTCCAGGTGTCGGGCAAGAACATTACATTTCGGCTTGACTAAGAAAAAGATTTCTTTGTCGGTATCACTAAGCGTCTCGTAGTTACCCTGGCCTTTTGCAATTAACAAATCCGATTCGTCGAATCTGCGGCGAAATGCCTCCGAACAGCTTTCGAGAATCGTACCGGGTGCGTCCGAGCCGTTGTCTATCACTTTGACAATATCAGTCAGACCCACTATCTGGGCGTCTTCAATTGTTGCGTCATTGAGAATGGGACTGCCCTTCACCACAAAAGTTATTTTCTCACAGGGTAACTGTTCGACCAGCAGCCGGTCGAAAACTATTTCTCCGGCGTTATCACCGAGGTAAAGAATGTCCTTCGCCTGCGATGTTGCTTCTTTGAACTGCTCCAGTGCTTTCTTCTCCAGTGGTTCCGTCAATGACTCGGCGATTGTTTTTTCGACCTTGCCTTGCTCTACGGTCGAATTAACACCGAAGTCGATAATATTGCCCGCAATGGCTAACCGAACCGCGGTCTCTAATGGGTCCGCAGAGTTTTCAACTCGCTCTTTCAATTCGGGGTACATCTGAAGGGCCAGTTTATTGAAGCGGTTCTTTACCTCCAGATACGGGTCCGCAACACCGGTTATATCGCGAATAAATCGATGTACTATCTGTGCCATAGCCGGCGGACTCTGGTTAAAATCCATCTTGCTGCCCAGGTCTAAAACCTTGTGCAGAACCTTCCCATGAATCTGTTCGTTGTCCACTGTCATCCTTACCGCATCAAGCGCCTGGCGAATAAAACACGGCACGCAGTCAAGGTAGGTCTTCATAAACAACAAATCTCCACTTTATCTGAGGCGATTCCTTTGTTATATTGTCCGCCCATATTCAGATGCTTTTTCATCTTCTCAGTAGTTGAGCACTATATATATTATGGGCATATGCTCATAATAGTTCAAGTAAAAAATTCGAAAAATTAAAAAAAATTTCCTTTTGTGTGTTTTTGATGGTTTTAGAGACCTGAAAAGAAAGAAAAAGCGCGTGCAATTGATTAATATTCGGCTAAAATTACCCGGGCCACTCGTTAGTGTTTGGCCGCTGGCAAAATTAAAAAATGAGGAAGGAAACATAAGCCCCAATTATCAACTCATTATGGGGCGTGAAACAGAAAGGATTAGGAATAAAATGATGGAAGAAGCTATTGCAAATACGGTGTTACAAACGAATATAGCCGACAGTCAGCCGAGCCGTGGCAAGGTCAGAGACATATATGATTTGGGCGATAAGCTGCTGATAGTCGCCACCGATAGATTAAGCGCTTTCGATGTGGTTATGGCTAACGGCATACCGTATAAGGGAATTGTGCTGACAAAAATTTCACGTTTCTGGTTCGATTTTCTAAGCCCCGATATTGAACATCATTTAATAAGCGACAACATCGCGGATTTCCCTGAGCCGTTTTGCAATTATCCCGAGCAGTTGTCCGGCCGCAGCATGCTGGTTAAAAAAGTTGAAGTCCTGCCGATTGAATGTGTAGTGCGCGGGTATCTGGCTGGCTCTGGCTGGAAAGAGTATCAGCAAAGCCAGACTGTTTGCGGGCAAAAGCTGCCCTCCGGATTATCACAATGCCAGAAGCTGCCGGAATTGATTTTCACCCCTGCCACCAAGGCCGAGCGGGGAACGCATGATGAAAATATCAGCTTCGAGCGATGCGTGGGTGTTATCGGCTCCGAGGCAGCTAACTATGTCCGCGATAAAAGCATTGAGATTTTCACAAAGGCCGGTGAATATGCCCGGACCAAAGGAATAATCTTGGCTGATACGAAATTAGAATGGGGCAAAGTTGACGATAAGATTATTTTAATTGACGAAGTTTTGACCCCGGACTCTTCCCGTTTCTGGCCTGCCGATAAATACGAGGCCGGACGAGACCAGGAAAGTTATGACAAACAATTTGTTCGAAATTACCTTGAGAGTATCAACTTCGACAAATCAGGCCACGGTGTCGAGTTGCCGGATGACATCAGAGCCAAAACAAGTGAAAAGTACATCGATGCATATGAGCAGCTCACCGGCAAAAAATTTGAGGCGTGAACCAGTTGATACTTGAATAGAAAAATAATTACATTTCACTGGATGCAGCTATTCGTGCTCGCGGCTGTTCACTTTCTCATTGACATGTTCGCGAGCATGCTGCCCGCAATCCTTCCGGCGATTCGGACCGAATTTGAATTGAGCCTCTCGCGAGGAGGTCTTGTCCTGATTGCGCTGCTTATGACCAGCAACGGCGTTCAGCCGCTGGTCGGCCATATGCGCGCCAATAAGCGCAAGCCTTTGTTTCTGCATTTTGGACTAATTTTGGCCGTCGGTATATGCTTTTTAGGCGCTCTGCCGAGAATTGAAACTTCCTTTCCTGCAATGGTTTTATTGGCTATAGTCGGCGGCTCCGGAATTGCAATAGTACACCCCGAATCCCTCCGCGCGGTTCACAGACTTAAACGAATCTCACCGGCGGTCGGCACGGCCGTTTTTATGGCCGGCGGTTTTCTCGGATTCGCAAGCGGCGGCGCGGTCTCGGCTTATTTGGTATCTCGTTTTGGCTTGGCCGGCCTATATCCTCTGGCCCTTTGTCCGATTATTGGTATTGTTTTAGTCTTGGTCCTGAGAGTCCGCCTTGCGGTCGAGCGGAAAGCACCCAATAAAAACGACCCCGCAACGCAGATGAATCGATTATCTTTCTGGCTAATAATGACTATGGCGATACCCGCGGCCATATCTACGATTATACTTATGTCATTATTACCGACGGCGCTTGATGAGCTTGGTTTCGAGCTTACTTTCGGTGGCTTCTCCACGACAATGTATGGTTTCGGCGGGGCCGTAGGCTCATTTGTCTGGGCGTCTATCGCTCGCAAAAAAGGTGAGCTAAAATGTATAATTGCTACCCTTTTTTTTGTGGTTCCTTTCCTTGTAATTTATTTAGTTCTTATAAAACACAGAGCGGCTATATGGATACTGTTTGGTGCCGGCTTCTTTGCAGTCGCGGCTTATATATTAATGATAACCTTATCGAGACATGCCATAGGACTAAACCTCGGCCAGCGAATGGGCTTTATGGTCGGCGGCACCTGGGCGCTTGCCAATATCGTTTTAATGATTTTTTTACCCGTTGCCGAACGTTTCGGCACCGATGTCGTCTTAAAATTTGTTCCTCTGGGTTATTTGCTCTCAGGCATATTTGGGCTTTTCATATTGTTGAAATCCCAAAACCCCGCCCCTTCTAAATTGTCCGTCCGGTAGTGCGCGACAACTGAAAAACACACTTCGGTTGAATACTGAACGAGATTTCTTTAAAATAATTTACACGAGATTAGCTCATCCCGGTTATTATTAGATAGAAACTGAACATGTTCAGGCTGTGCAGCAAATTGGAGCGCAAAAAATGAATTATGCTAAGCGGGCGGAGCTTTTTAAGCAGCTCAGGACCAGGCATGCGGATTATCTCGCATCGGTTCTCTGGAAGCTCACCGGAGATAGGGAACTTTTCGCCGATGCGATGCAATATGCACTGTTGGGAATGTGGCGGCATGTTGAAAAGCTCAACGGTAGAAAAGCGTCGGCTTATATTTACAGAATTATGCTAACCGCCAACTCCAGGGCCTGGCGGGACAGGATAGGCAGAAATGGTCATTTCGACCAAAGCCGAATCGACTCCCAGCAAAGTCCCGATGAGCGGCTTGACAGGATTGAGCTTGTTGAAAAGGTAAGACAGGCCATAAGCCGGCTCCCCGCAAAGCAGGCAAAGGCGATTGTAATGCGATACTTTGAACAGCAGGATTATGAGAATATTGCTTCGCAGTTGAGTTGCTCCCCCGCCGGGGCAAGGTCGCACGTATCGAAAGCAGTGGCAACGTTGAAAAGCAGATTGGCGATTTTGGCAAAACAGGAGTAGAAGAATGAGCAAAAATGATAATATCGAAGAAATCCTGAAAAACATCGGAGCCGGGGAACTACCGGCTGATGTAAAACAAATCGCCGAACAAACCTCAAAAGATTTTGAAAAGAATCTGACCCGGTCAAAACAACCGAAACACTTCGCTTTAGGAGATTATATTATGAAGACAAAAGTAAAACTCGCCGCAGCGGCTATAATTTTCATCGCCGTTCTCATAGGACTGCCTTTCATTCCTCACGACAAAAATGTGGCTTTGGCTGATGTGCTTGAAAAAATTCAGCAGGCTCAGGCATTTATGTACAAAATGAAAATGACAATGACAGGAAGCATGATGCCGGACGCGCCTACAGGCGATATGGAAATGGAATATACAGTTACAATATCGAACGAGTACGGTATGAAGATGGAAGTGGAGACGGCCGTCAGAGACAACGAAATAAAAACCACCACTCAAACTTATCTCTTGCCTGACCAGAAGAAAATACTAATTCTGATGCCTTTTAATAAACAATATATGGAAATGAATTTCGATGAAGACTACGCTGCCAAAGTAAAACAACAAAGTAACGACCCCAGAGATATGATAAAACAAATCCTCGGAACCGATTACACCGAATTAGGACAAGAAACTATCGATGGAGTAAAAGTCCAGGGCTTCCACACGACCGACCCTGCCTTTGCTGCTGGTATGATGGAAGACATTGACCTTACTTTGTGGGTGGATGTCGAAAAATGGCTGCCTGTTCGTACCGAGATGAGCTTAAAAATGAATGAACAAATGCAAATGCAGGGTGTTATCTACGATTACCAGTGGGACGTTGAAGTTGACCCGGCCGATTTCAATCCGGTTATACCCGAAGACTTCAAAGCAATCGCAACCGATTATCAAATGCCTAAGATGAATGAAGAAGGAGCTATTGAAGGTTTTAGATTCTTTGCCGAGAATACAGGAGAATATCCGAAGAAGCTCAATATGATGGATATGGTAAAAGAGCTCTCCTCCCTCGAAAAAGATTTCGCGACCGACACAGGCACCCAATCAAGCGAAGAAAATCTTCGAAAAACAATGGAAATAATGAAGCCTGTACAGTCGCTTACAATGTTCTATATGACACTGACACAGGAGAAAAAAGAACCTGTTTACTATGGTGGATCAGTTGGCCCCGACGATGTTGAGGCTGTTCTTATGCGATGGAAAGTTTCCGAAGGCTGGTATCGGGTAATCTTCGGAGATTTATCAGCTATGGATGTCACCGCAGAGGAGCTGACCGAGCTCGAACAACCGCTATTAGAACAGTAAAGGTACAATCACACAAACACAAAGGCCGGGCTAAACAAGCCCGGCCTTTTTTATGCGCTTATGGGGCTGAAAGACAAAAATGGCATGAAAAAGTCATTTTATTTATACTAAAATGGTTCGCTTAATTGTTATATAGGTGACAATCGATTGTTTTTAAGCTTGGGAAAGTAACTTTTCGATGCTGGAAGATAAGCTGCTTATTTGGAAGTTCAATCGTGGTAACCACGATGCCCTGCTGGGAATCTATGAAAAGTACAAGGACGACTTGGTAACGCTGGCGGCTGCTCTTTTAAATAATGTAAGCTCTGCCGAGGATATTGTTCATGATGTTTTTGTGTCGTTTATCAAATCCTCCGGCAAGTTTAGACTTACCGGGAGTTTGAAAGGTTATTTGGCAACTTGTGTCGCTAACAAAGCACGAAACATCAATAAAGCCGGGCAAAGACATCATAGCATCGCATTAGATGAAACAGGTTCGGACAATACCGATTCGAACAGTCCGGAATTCAGCATGATATTCGGCGAAGATATGTCTCAGCTAAGTCAGGCCATTGAGCAATTACCATACGAGCAGCGTGAGGTCTTAATCCTGCATTCGTATAGCGGAGTGAAATTCAGGACAATCGCCCGCCGGCAGAACGTCTCGATTAATACCGTTCAGGGCCGATACAGATACGCAATTGATAAACTGCGGTCAATATTAAATGGCGAGGTGAAAAAATGAGACCGGCAGATAACATAAATGAATTGATTAAAAAATTAAAATTAAAAGCCAGTGCCGACCTGGATAAAAGAGTCCACGATGATATTTCTAAGGCGCTGGCCGAATCAGAAAAGACAAAATCGGCTGTCATCCAGCCGAATATATGGAGAACAATTATGAAAAG
>JASFVS010000072.1:0-10437 GCA_050049715.1 Phycisphaerales bacterium | reverse complement strand
AAGTTGAAAGGTTTTTCCATCCACTTCGCACCTTAGGCACAAGCTCACCGTGTTTGCTCAGTGGCTGCCACCCATCGGAATCCAGATATTTATTTATTCGGATTTTTTTACAATTCTTACTCTATGGTAATTGCAATTAAGAACGGGGCAGAGTTCATCATGGCCGACTCGTAATCGATATGGTCTATTTCTACATCCGGCAATGGATTGTTCCATGTCGTTTTGCATACACCTATATTAGGTCCATCCGGTGCGGCGTGGTTTTGGCCCGTCCAAACAACATTCGGTTTAGTATCCGACGTGAACTGGTCACTCAGCCACCAATCCTGCACGTCAACGCCATAAACGATAGGGACGGAACGGGTTTGCCCATCGCTGTAGTGGATTACATAAGTACCAATAGTGGTTCCCTCCGGCGACTGCCAGCCGCAACCGTGCAGGAAATGAATCCTCTGTGCTTTCTGTTTCACTTTAATGTTGGTTACCTTTTTAGGAAATTGCACACTGAGCTGTTGCTGGGCCTGTTGTCCGGCCAACTGGACGATTCCCCGGATATCAAAGGATGTATCACCGAGTGTTTGTACGCCCCTGGGCAGGTCTTTCAGGGTGTTGTCCGCCATGCCACTTTTATGCCACGTTTCGTCTAACGCAGCGTTGTAATGCTTAGAAAGATCGACCATGCTTTTGTTTGTTTCCGCAGCCCGAGCCGGAATCTTCTTGCCCGGCTCAGCCGGGGTTTTGGGTTGGGGCTGGGGGATGAAGGCCCACTGTGGATTGCGAGCAACTACTTCATTAAAAGCTGTGGCATCTCCATCACGCTTAGTCATTACTTGACCCATGAGCTGTGCCTGCTGCTCCGGGGTGGCGAAATAGTTCTCAAATAGTGCATTGCCAACCGTTCGCGTAAGGGTTGTAAGCGCTTCTGTGCTCTGGAGCATAGTGAACTGGCAGGATTCATCGCTGACTTTGGTATAGACCAAACCACCACCTATGCTATCGGCCGTGGCGGCGTAGTCCTCGAACAGCTTCTTCAGCAGGGGAACGACCTTAGGCCGTGGAAGCACCAAAGGCATATCACCCGATGGAAGTAGAGCGTAAACCTGTTTAGCCTGCGGATTAATGTTCACGCTGCCGATGATTAAAGGCATCTTCATGCCACGAATCTTATGCTTTGCGGCCTCCAAATCGCTGCTGCTATCAACAGCGGCCTGGGCCTTTTCCAAATATTTTTGGGCATCCATATGCAACCGCGTTTCCAGGGAGCCAATATCTTCCACCCAGCTCGGTAAATCCTGGAGTACTCGACAGACGGACACGTAGTTGGCTCCTTCAGGTACCCGAGCCAGCAGAGCAACCACTCCCGGAGCGATACTGTCGGCTTGATTGGGGTCTAATCCGGCCAACCACGATGAGGGTTGTGCTCCCCGATGATATATCAGGTAATCGCCCACACGCCGGGCGTATACTATCTTGCGGTTTACCAGCTCGTGCTGGTCGTAGCCAAAGAAGCCGGTACGAGAAGTCCATACACTTTCCCGGATATAGCGGGTGACGTCACAATCCAGCGGTTCGGTCTCAAATCGATTTTCATGCAGACACCAGGGTTTTTGTTTTTGGAAGGAATCGGCAAAGTCCTGATTCAACTGACGATTTTTATTCAATGCTTCTGTTTCCCGGCGAAAACAGGTCTCGAGTAAATCCTGCCCCTGATACGGAACAATCTTCACCGGCCAATAGGCAGGTAGTTCGAGCGATGCAAGGTAATCCTCCAGGCTGGCCGCATCCTCCATCAAAGGGGCCGGGTGGAGAGGGGCCCGCGTGCTTATAATCCACGGCGTTTGGCTTTCCACGGTAGGCACAGGTTTTAGCCCGTCCAGCATCTCAATGTAACGGGCCAGACCGGGCCAGGGGAGCTTTTTCGCCTGACACTGTCGCTGAACACGTTTTGCCCAAGCCGACATAATTGGAGATGCTTTTTTCTGAGGTTTCTTTCCGGTGGCCGTAAAGGACTGATAGTCCGGTCCCAGCCAGGTCAAAGCCTGTTTGACCTGAGCCATCGGTACGGACTGGGTGAAGGATTCGGTCTGGAAGCGACCAGAGTACAGGCCGGCATTAAATTCCACGAAGCCATCCTGAAGATTGGCGGCTAAAGTTAATCCCTCGAAGGCCAGCATCCGGCCGGAAATGAAATCAATTAGCTGCTCCATAGTCGCGATGACTATGCACTCGAGATAATCAGCCAGTTGCTCCAGGTCACGTACACCCAATTGCATGCGCAGGCGCATTTCGATTTCATCCCTGGCCTCCTGCGGTATTTTTTCCATAAGAGCCGCACGCTGTTGGGGAATCATCATTTTGGCAAACATTCCAAGCCCCTGTAACTGGAGTGCAAGGGGTTTGACCATGGCGGGATTGAGTACCATGCGCATCTGATTTTTGTCCATTGCCGGCAGGGCGCGACTCATAAAAGAATCCTGGCCGAAGCGCTGCGCTGCGGGGGTAAGGTGCAGGGCCTGCACGAGGGAACGGTCGCCGCACAGGTACAGAGTATCACTGGATGAAACGAGGTATAACTCCGGCAGGAATTTTAACCGCTTTGAAATAACACGTATCGCTTTTTGGTCGCCGATGTTCACCTGCTCAACACTCGTGGGTTGCAGAGCTTCATTTAACAAGGGAGCCAAAGGCTCGCGGATACGCGTGGGCAGGCTTAATATGAACATACGCCGGGGGTCGCCCAGATAGAGTGTCAGGCCTATGGTTCCGCGCGCGTTTATGCCCGTCATTTGTTCCAGCACCTCGGGTGTCAGGGGCTGATGCAAAGTTTGCATTCCCAATAACGTCAGCAGTGGATGTTCGGTTTTCAGAAGTCCCTGTATGTCGGGTGGTGCAGCCTTATCCGGTATGCCCGCCACCAGAATCTCTTCGACACCTTCAAGCACACTCAGCAGATTATGGAATTGCAGGTGAACCAAGGCTCCCGGGCCGGGCAGCACTTCACGGGCGGGGCCTGCGGGCAAACCGTGGTCGGCGAGTTGCTCGGCGCTAAGCCCTTGTGCCTTTACGGTGCCGCTGTAACCCAACGTTACTAAACAAACCAATGTTATTAAAATTATTTTCGCTTTCATTTTGGAAGACCTCCTTTGTAATTAATGTTTCGTTCGAGCAGTATAACCAACCGATAAGTCTTTTCAACTTCAGAGAAAAAATTCCGGATGGCGTGGTTCTATGGAAATTAAATGGATTCGCTTTCAGAGAAAATTTGCCCTTTTTATTCGGGATTTTCCATACGTGCTCCACCAAACCACTCCTGCAAATTTCGAGCCTATGATACCAAAGTTCGGTCTCAATTTCAACAATAATCCGGCAGCTTGTCGAAAAAAACAACAAAAAGCCAAGCACTAAGGCCAGATATTCCGTATTGATTATTTCCGGATTTCCGGTGATACTATGATACTTGAAGCCGTAGAGTAGAAACCGAGAACAGGCAATGGAGTTAAGAGTGGAAGCAGAGGAATCCCAATTAGAAGGCAAATCGGTGGTATTGCTCATAATACAAGTGTGTATTCGATTTATTTTGAGTATAGTCATTTGGGGAGGTCTTTTGTTCTGGTCGGCCGGTTCTGTGTTATGGTCTCGGGGATGGGCCCATCTGGGGCTCTGGATTGTTATGCTGGCGGTAAATTTCTTCATACTGCGTAAGAAAAATCCTGCGGTACTTGCCGCCCGAACAAAAAGGCAGTGGTTCGAAAAACCGTTCGATTTAATACTGATGCTCTTTGTGATGTTACCTGCAATGCTGGCGTTTCCGATTATATCAGGGCTGGACGCAGTACGATATAAGTTTGCTCCCCTTTCGTTCTGGACGGTATATCCGGCGGTATTACTTCATGTTGCAGGGGATGCCATTATGCTCTGGTCAATGGCTGTTAATCCGTATCTCGAGAAAACGATTCGTATACAAAAAGAGCGCGGCCATCATGTTATTACCACCGGGCCATACGCTTTCGTTCGGCATCCTATGTATGTCGGTGCAATCATGCTATTCGTGGGTATGCCGCTCTTTCTTGGTTCGGGGCTCGCATTTATTCCCGTGGGTGTTTTAATAATCGTGTTGGTTATTCGTACAGTCTTCGAGGACCGGATGCTGCATTGCGAACTGCCCGGCTACGAGGAATACGCCAAAAAGACCCGATATCGACTTTTACCCGGCGTGTGGTAAAACGGTATGACGGTTAGAAGAAGGATAAAGAGTTTTAAGTGTTGAGTGTTTAGTTTTAAGTTAAGGAATCGCTGCGCGATAGTGCTTTTAAATGATTTTAGATTCTATAAAACGATTAGGAATGCGAGAATAGAAGGAGGAAGTTGTTATGTGTAAGAGATTATTTGTAGCAGCCGTTGCAGCAACTATTATTTTCTGTTCCACGGGTATTGCAAAGGTGAATTATATATTCAGCTCGTTCAGGGATAACGGGCAGGACGGTCTGCACCTTGCGTATAGTCACGATGGGCATAAATGGACTGCGTTGAATAACGATGAGTCTTTTATCAGGCCGGAGGTCGGTGGTAAGCTGATGCGCGATCCGTGTATATGTCAGGGGCCGGACGGCGAGTTTCATATGGTATGGACGAGTAGCTGGTGGGACAAAGGTATCGGTATTGCACACTCGAAAGACCTTATTAGCTGGTCGAGGCAGAAATTCATAGGCGTTATGGAGCATGAGTCGAAGGCGATGAACTGCTGGGCGCCGGAGATTTTATATGACAAGAAAAGTGAAATTTACCTGATATACTGGTCCACAACTATTCCCGGCAGATTTCCCGAAACAGACAAGATGGGTGACAGAGGAAGAGACGGCCAGCTTAATCATCGAATCTATTACGTTACAACGAAAAATTTCGAGACCTATTCCAAGGCTAAGCTTTTATATGACGACGGATTCAATGTGATTGATGCGACGATTGTTAAGGATGGTAACAGATACATTATGTTCCTCAAAGATGAAACGAAAAAACCTGTTGCCAAGAAAAACATCCGTATTGCAACCAGTGATAAACTTCTTGGGCCGTATAGCCATGCCTCCGAGCCGATTTCGCCGGATTGGGTGGAAGGGCCAACCGCTATGAAAATAGGCGGCTATTGGTATTTGTATTATGACGGCTATACACGCCACAATTATGAGGGAGCAAGGTCGAAGGATTTAAAGAACTGGGAGATAATTACAGATAAGCTATCCTTTCCCAAAGGAACCAAACATGGAACGATATTTACTGTCTCTGATGAGGTGCTGGACAGGTTGCTTGAAGCGAGATAGTAGGCTTCCCTACCCTACAGGGCAAAGTTGAAATTTTAGACGGAAGGATTATGGTCGAGTGTGGAAAAATGGCCTGGATTTTGATATAATATTAAGCGAGATAAAGATTTTCAGGGTGACACCATGAACAAAACGTCATTTTTTCTATTATCAGCCTTTATATTTACTTCTATTTGCCGGGCCGTCTCTGTGGCAGATGGCCTGCAACCTGAACATGCAGGAACACGAATCCTTCACAGCGGAAGTCTTGTCGTAGAAATAGGCGACCCGAATTCGCCGGACTGTCGCTGGAATCAGGGTATTCGTTTCTCTCCCGTCGCAAATGTAATACAAGTGAGGCTTAATAATCGCGAGTTCTGCTATTTGCCGGTTGGCGGTGGTGAATCGAGCTATTCGGGTGGGCTGCCAATGGAGTTCGATATCGGGCAGGAATCTTTTCAGCCCGACCCTCCCGGATATAACGAAGGCTCTGACGGCTCCGCGTTTCTTAAAATCGGAGTGGGTATTCTCAGACGAAATTCGTCAGAGTATAACTTCAGCGGCAGCTATCAGGTGTTGGAAGAGGCCCGGACAACGACCACATGGGAGACGGACCGGGCACATTTCGTCCAGACGTTGTCGGGGACGGCCAACGGTTATTGTTACCGACTTGAGGAAGACGTGATTGTCAAAAATGACAGCCTGCTTATGCACTATGTTTTAACGAATACCGGCATAAAGACATTCACGACGGAGCAGTATCTTCATAATTTCCTGTCTTTCGGCAACTCAAGTGTCGGACCCGATTACAGAGTATATTTTCCATACGAAATGACGGCGTCACCTCAGCCGCAGCAGTGGGAACCGCCGGTTTATATGCGGGTGGGCAGGGCCTGGAGATTCGTAGATAGTAATCCAGAAATGGCGAGCCTGGAGAACATGATAATATATCATAAAATTATATCAAGCGTTCCGAAGACCTGGATTTACAAGCCGGATGATTATACCGGTCCCGATACGATTGCTGTAGAACAGAGTGACCTCGGCCAGCGAGTCGTTATTGATTCGTCGCTCAGGTCTGCTTACGTTGGCATCTGGACCACCTCTTACCAAGTGTCACCCGAACAGTTTATCTTTATCACACTGGAGCCCGGAGAACAGGCTGTGTTTACGCGAGCTTACAAATTCTCGACAGAAATAGCAATACCACAGGATTGCACAAGCGACCATATCATCAATGGAAATGACCTGTCTGCGATGTCTTCAGCATGGCTAAGTACGCCGGGCCAGGCGGATTGGAACAGTTCCTGCGATGTTTCGAAGCCTACTGATGATACGATAGACAATAAAGACCTGGCAGCCCTGGGTCAGATGTGGGGACACGATGCTTTAAATCCCAAGCCGATGGCGCGCTGGTCACTGAACGAGACAGCCAGTATGGTTGCCGAGGACAGTATTGGCGCTTACGACGGCTCTTTGCGGGGATTCTCCGCGGATGATTCTCATTGGGTAACGGGGCATTTCGGCGGCGGTCTGGAATTTGACGGTTCGGATGATTATGTGGAAGTAGAAGGATTTTCGGGCGTGTGCGGTAAAAAGCCCCGTGCAGTATTTGCCTGGATAAAAACGCAGGGAGTTCCGACCGAAAGGCTTCCTATCATTGCCTGGGGACGGAAGCAACCGGATGCATACTGGTTGATTGAAGTCGATGAGGACCAAAGACTCAGATTGTCCTGTGAATCGGGATTCATTTCTGCGAATGAGCAGCAGGTGGGAGACGGTAACTGGCATCATGTGGCCGTTGTGCTTGATCCGGTTGATAGTGAATCTCCTCTTGTGAGCGATGTTTCGCTCTATGTGGACGGCAGACGCAGGACGATTTATAAGATACAGGAGGCCATGATAAATACCGGCTGTGTCGAAAATGTACACATCGGAGGAGCGCACAGCCTCAATGGCAATACATTCGCAGGAATTATAGATGAGGTTGCGATATTCGATGTGGTCGTGGGCTTCAGCGCCGTTCAGCAGGCCATGGTAGAATAATGTCAAAATGTGAGCCTACATTTAGAGCAACACTTCTACAATCCATTCGTTCTCGCCCGGAACAGGTCTTGGCGTTTAGGCAAGAATGTTGAATTATTGCATGGTTTATTGTATAATGAAATTAGGTAGGTATTATTTTATACAGCCATATTAAGGAAAGGTGATAATTCATGCAGAAACGGCCGGGATTCACCCTTATAGAGTTGCTGGTGGTGATTGCTATCATTACGCTTATGATGGGGATATTAATGCCGGCACTGCAGAGGGTGAGGGAACAGGCAAGGACGGTTTACTGCCTGAACGGCCTAAGGCAAATCGGTACGGCCATGTACGCGTACGCTTTAAATAACGATGACTATGTGCCGCGTGCTTTAGACCATGAAGTGAAATGGATACTTGTATTTATTCCATACTTAGGCGATGAACAAATTCAAATACATGATTATCGCGAGATCGATGTTTACCAGTGTCCATCATTTCCACGGAACGGAGTGGGACAGTACGGAAACCGTAATGCAGAACAGACTGTGGATTATGTTGTGAATGCCTGGGACATGGATAATCCGAGCTTGTCAGACTATAATCAGGGACTGCAAGCGGAAGCACCAACAAAACTCAGCAGTATAAGGTCGCCCGCTCAGCGAATATATATGGCGGATAATGAGGCTGGAGAATGGCGACCTGTATTGCGAGATAGATATGAGCTGGATATCCTTATGAAATTTAATGTTCTGGATGTCTGGTCGGTAACACACATGCCCTCGTCGGAAGAAACCAACACATGGAGTTACCTGACACGAAGGGTCTCCAGCAACAGGCATCGAAACAAAGGCTGTAATAATCTTTTCTTCGACGGCCGAGCAGACTGGCTTAGTAAAGAAGATAACACTTCACGATACTGGTGCGGTGTCGAATTAGCAGATGATGCGAGATAATTTAAGGCGAGATTTCTATTGGTGAAGTTTTTAACCAGTTGGCCGACATTAGACTAAGGTCGGTAATGTTAATAATGCCGTTACGGTCGAAATCCGCCCTGCTATCATATTCCGGCCGGCCTGCGGATGACATCCAGGATGAAGAAAGGACAACATAATCATCAAGATTAATTATACTATCCCGGTTTGCGTTACCTGCGAGGAGTGAGCCCATATTCACTGAAGTAGTCGGCGAAGCAACGTCTATGTTTCTCTTTAAATTCATCAAAGTAGAAGAACCTATTACAGTGATATCATAAGTGCCGGGTGCGATGCCGGTGGCTTCGTAGACAGCTACGTTATCAACTACGGATTTTGCGGTAGCTAAGTTTAACTCATAAACAGGAGTATCATTTAATGCATCAGCTCCCGAGGTAAAGAACGCGATGGTCAATGGAAGCATCCCGAAGGTATCGGTACGGACATCACTTTGAAAGACAACTGAAATAGATACGGTGGCTTCTACCGAGCCGATGCTGACGATGGCCTGCGGGACATGTGATGAGGGTATACGGGTCAAATTCTGAATAACACTTTTTTCATCCGAGGTCAGATTTGATTTAAAATGACAGCCTAAATCAATTGCGGAGGCCTGGATAAGCATATTGCCAGCGACAAAACCGACTTCCAAAGCAGGGTATTCCTGGCCGACGTAGGAAGAATCAAGGCAAAGTATGACATAAGCGGGCGCTTGCGGAAGGCCGGTTATGGCGGATCGCAGGCTTTGTCTAATATCAACAGGCTGCTGGTCGTCTTCCGCACCAGACTGTTCTCTGCCTCTGCCGCCGGTTGAGCTTAAGTCTTCGAGTCTATGGTCTCTTGTCGATAAGTTTGTTGCGGGATTTCTATTGTTGTAACGGAAAGTACCGTTTTCGTTCATCAGATAAATGCTCCGGGTCAAATAATAGTTTGCCCAGGCCGAGGGAACGGTCAAACCCACTTTGCCGGTTGGTGTGTGGGGCGTGCAGCCATATCCGGCCCAGAGAATTTGGGAGGTTTGCTGTGGTGTTAAATTCGTTTGGGCGAAGTTACTGACGTACTTCAGATTAGCCAAGACTTCTTCAAGGCTGTTGTTACCGGCAG
The DNA here is from genome assembly GCA_050049715.1 of Phycisphaerales bacterium. Taxonomy (GTDB): domain Bacteria; phylum Planctomycetota; class Phycisphaerae; order Sedimentisphaerales; family Anaerobacaceae; genus NIOZ-UU13. The sequence goes on along the minus strand of JASFVS010000072.1, from coordinate 1,040 downwards.
TGCAGGGGTCCGGGAGCCAGCTGGGCTGTCCTTCAGGTATTGAAGAATGTACATATAAATTAGTTGTTAGTGCTTCGACCGATTGAACTCCAAAAATCAGCCTTGCTTTCGGGTAGCCAAGTCCTTTCGGACAGCTTGCAACGGGAGATTCGGTGCTGTTACATAGAGAGACGGAGGCAAGCAAGGCGGGCATAAATGAAACGCCGGTATCGAAGTCAAGCTCGCTTTCATACATAACAGCGAAAGCGCCATCATCCCGAGTCTCGTTCGAATGCCAAGTCATTGTGTGGTTGTTCGGGTCATAAAGATAAGTTGCGGTCGGGGTTGCGACGTAAATGTTTCTGTGAGCGCCTGTGACGGGAGCTTTAGCCGCGGCCCATAGAATATTACCTATCTGCTGGTTAGTGGCAGTGCCTCTGAGGGAATGTTGTGAGTATCTGCTGTTCAGGCAAATCTCAACAGAGTTTTGCGTTATCAAGGGCGGGGGAAGCTGGATTACCTGGGCCTGGCAGAGAGACGGAAATAAAAATAATGCTAATACAAATGTTATGGATTTTTCCATCTTGTCAGCCTTTGAGAAGTTGTTTAAACAGAACGCGTTCGGATATGCCTCCAAAAGATTTATGATACAATAAAATTATATCATTACTACGGCGTATGTCAATGAAAAACGGAGATTGAAGCGAAGCGAACCTGGGGGGAGATTAGAGCCGGTTGCGCATTTGCTCGGCTTTTGTGGCCTGTTTTAGCGTTTTCTTTTCCTGGCGCGTTAAGCTTTGAATGCCGTGGTCGTGAACTTTTTTAAGGATTCGGTCAACTTCATACTGCAGGTTGCGCTGTTCGGCCATTTTTCTTTGCCAGGCACCTGTCTGTACTTTCATTTTCAATTTTCGCCGCCACTTTTCCGACAATATATAAACAGCGCCCGCAACCATTCCTCCGATATGTGCCGCTTCGCCACCGACGTTGGAAGAAATATCAGGTCGGAGTAAGGGCAGAATGCTCATAACGGCAATAATTATCGCGATGACCGACATTCT
>JASFVS010000073.1:0-10437 GCA_050049715.1 Phycisphaerales bacterium | reverse complement strand
ATGCCACATTGAAAAGGCCCAGAGTCTGTACCGCCGTATTTGCTCTAAGATATTCCATTGGTTTGTAATTCATGATATGAAAGTCCCCGCCGAGCTGACTGACACGCAGTGTGGATTTAAAATATACAAAGGTGATGTCGCACGGCACTTATATAGTGAATGCATTACCGATGGATTTTCGTTCGATATAGAAATCATAATGCGAGCGATAAAAGAAAGTTGCCGGATTAAAGAATTTCCTATTGACTGGACCTGCGACCGTGACAGCCGGCTGTCGCCGGCACGCAGCTCCTGGCGTGTTCTTTCTGAACTGTTGGTTATAAGGCGGATTATAGCTAAAGAATAAAGACTTTTCCCGCTGATATGAGTAAAGAGGCAAATCGGTTATTGTTGAAACAGTCCGTCTTTCTTCCATAGGCCGAAACATAATACAGCATCTTTATGTTTATCTTCGTTTTCGCTTTCCGGCATAATCATAGCTGAAGTGTCCGGATGACTTGAGCAGTATTCTTTAATTTCATCCGGGCTCATAACCATAAAGGCGGTCGTGAGCGCATCTGCGGTTGCGGCATTGGGGGCGGATGCCCATGTGGCGAGTTTGCTTTTGGCCGGCTGGGCTGTGCGTGGGTCGATTATATGCTGGCCTTTCTGTAGGCCTGAGCCGCTCATAGCCTGATTTTTCAGATAAGGGCGCGCTAAGGTTTGTTTGCGATTTGCCGGATTGCTTAACGTCAAAGGCCAGCCTTTCATCCCTTCCGGCGCATCGAGTGCCAGCACCGAACTATAACCTCCGGAAATCAAGGCGATGTCAAGACTCCACTCTCGCAACAGTTCAGCCATCCGGTCAACGGCATAGCCCTTGCCAATACCACCGAGGTCGATTTGGACAGGACTGTCTTGTAGCTGAATAGTATGCTCCGATTCATCCAGTTGCAGCAGATGCGCGCCGGTATGCTGGCGTGCTGAATCCAGCTCTTCTTGCGAAGGTGTGCGCGGAGTTCCATCTTCGTTTCGCCAACAATTTAACAAAGAACCGATTGTAAAATCGAAAGCCCCATTGGTTTCAGCGTAAATCCGACAGCCGATTTGCAGGCATTCGAATGCATCCAGACCAAGCCGCAGAGGTTGATTGGTCGGCAGGTTGTTGATACGGGCAATGTCACTGTTTTCAATGAATCGGCTAAGCTCGTTTTCAAGCCGGTTCACCTTATCGAATGCGGCGGCGGCGGCCTGCATGGCATAGTGCTCATCGTCATAAACAACAATTACTTCAAATGTTGTAGCCATGGCCTCATGGCAAAAGCGCTTCAGACCCGGAATCGAATGACAGTCGGTTTGAACGAAACAGGTTTCCGGCGACGGTTGATTCATTTTTCGCCCATTCCCTGTGATTGGTTTAATTCCGCCTGGTATGTTTGGAAGGAATCCCACAAGTCCTTTCTAACGAAGCCGAGTAATTTCACTTTCGGGCGCAGCCACACGTAATACGGCTCATCGAACAGGAACATATACATTTGGCGTTTTTCCAAAGGAGTTAATGTATAGAGTTTATTAGTCAGCTCGGCCTCAACATCAGGCGAGGCAATAATTAGTGGTGCAGAAGGTGTATTGTTACTGACTTCATTAAGCCAGCGTATTTTTTTGAAGGACCGCAAATACCAGGGCAGGGGCCAATAGTCATCTTCTTTACAAATTACATCGACAGGCATGTTGTGGGCATCTTTGTAAACATTTGCGTACTCTTGTATTTTATCAACGATTGTGAATACCTCTGTGGTCGGATGTGCATACACATAAGGATTCCGACTGTCCGCGTAAAACCTATAGTTATTCAAATAAGTCTGCCAGGTAAGGTGGATAGAACCTTCGAATAACAGTAAAAGAATTATCAGGCGTGGCAATACATTAGGCATCAATTTTACTAACACAACTGCTCCAACGCCGGCTAATAGAATCATACCGTGCAGAAATCCCAACATGCACCATGGTGTTTTATATGGTATTGCTGAATATACCACAGTTAGAATGAGCGTATAAAAACCGATGAATCTAAGCAGGTGGATGTTGGCGAAAGACACATCTTTTTTTGCCATCACGGCTACAAAACCAACAACAGCCAGCAAAACTATAATAGCCTCCGTCCATATCGGCCCATCGTAGTATCTGGAATAAATTAACATCTTGATATAGTAATACCACGGATGTATATGAAGGCTGTTGTTACCTGCACGGTCTAAATAATTTGTATAAGTTCGCACAGAATCCAGAATTCCCTCTGGGTTGGTAAAGAATGATGAGAAAAACAGAATGGATACGACTATACCGGCTGCAAGCCCTGCAATCAGATGTGAGAGTTTTATTACTTTAAAAGCACCTTTATGCTGCTGCATTAACAAAGTAATTAAAAGCGCCAAAAACATCGAGCCAAAAGCGATAAGACATGTTTCTTTTGTGGCGTGCATAAGCCCAATGAATGTCCCTGCCAACAATGCCCATACAATATTTTTACTCTGGCTGTAACGATAACCTGAAACAATTGCGCCAAAAGTAAAACAAACAAGTAGCATTTCCTGGATATAGTAACGGCTGTAAAATACCATAGCCGGTGAAATGGCAGTTAATATTCCTGCGTAAATAGAAGCTTTCACCCCCAGCCCATCGCATAACAGCAGGATAAGCAACACCAGACATACCCCAAAGAAAACCGGAACAATGCGTAAAGTCACTTCACCAATCTGTGTTAATTTGCTGGTCGAGATTAAGTGTGCAGGTATTAAAGTCAGGTAGTTTAGTGTCGGGCCGTGATATTCGTGCGGATTGTACTTGTAAACACCATTTTCAAGTAAATCTCCGAATTTAACGGCATGAACGGCTTCGTCACCGTGCATGGGACGCTGACTCAGCCGCGGCAAACGCAATGCAAGCGCAACAATTGTCGCGGCCAAAATGAGCACGCAACATTTTTTGGCCATCTTATTCTACCGGCTTGCCGTAAACAGCAACCTCTATATAGTGATTCAGGTCATTGCCAGTGTTACCGTTGCTGTAGAGGCGGACATAACGGGCTTTGACGCCCTTGGCGTCGATGAGTTTACCTTCGTTGGTTTCCGTATAGTGCATATCTGTACCGACGCCAAGGCCCGCAGAGTTATCAATGTCGTTGTTGAACAGAGTCCTGACATTGCTGATGAAATCAGGGTCGTCGGCAACCTGCACTACTACATCAAAATAAACCACGGCCTGCTTATGGTAATGCCATATTACAATGGCATAAATTTCATACATTCCTTCGAGGTCAATAGTAACATACTGCAAAAGAGGTCCTAACTCGACATAACAGCCGTCGGCCGCTTCTTTGTCGCCGTCGGTGATATAGTCTAACTCGCCTATGATGGGTTCTTCGTCACTGCCGGTTATTGGCTTTCCGAGAGCTACATTTGTTGTTCCAGCCGGAGCCAGAAACGGCGCCCGCGCCTTGCCCAAAGGTTTTTCGAGATTGGGAACCGTTGTATCCTGTGGAGTACCGACGAACATCGGTTTGGGCAGTTCAATTTCAATCGGCACTAATTTGGAAGAGCCTGGGTTATCGCCGGCGGACATCTTCATACTTGTCTCATTTTCAGAACTCTCGGAAGATGCTTCCGGAGAGGATTTTTTGCAGGCTGGAACAAAACATAGAAGCATAACCAGTAATGCCAATACACAAACTTTCATGATTGAATTAAAATCTTTTTTCATCATTTTTTAACCTCAAAAATTCACAATGTGCCGTAACCGACAAAACTGTCCATTGTCAGTAAGCTTCCGAATAGATACCAAAGCTAAAGCGGGCATACTATCCTATATGTATGACGTTGTCAAGCCATCGAAATGTATATTTTATTTTCATTTATAGCATATAATTGGCTTTATTTATCTAATTGGATATTTGAAATAGTGCTGGGGTATTTTAGCTGTAATAATAAAGAAACAGCAGGGATTTGGTTTCTCAAATCCCTGCTGTTATTAATATCTTTTGCTAAATATATGGTGGATTAAAAGGGTTCCCGCTCTTAATCCTTCTTTTATGACTGTGCCGGAGTTTCTTCTTGTTGTGGGGCACTTTCGGCCGGGGCGGCAGCTATTTCGACAACTGGTGGCTGTAGGCCGGCCTTGGCCAGAATAAAGTACAGCACAAAACCAATCACGAAAGCAATAACCGGGGCCGGATTGATAAAGCTGAATCTTTCTCCGCCGACCATCGGTAATATCGCCACGATAAATCCAACAGCCCAAGCGATATAACCGGCGAAGTTAATCCCCTTGCGCGGTCCTGACCATTTGCAACCGCTGAGTAAATAATCAGCAGCCATAGAGCCGCATATCGGGCCAAACGAAGCCCCGATGATAGAGAAAACGCCGACCAGGTTGAGTGCCTTGCCTGTCACAGCAAGAATGACAGACACGGCGGCCCCTATGGAGACCATGACAACTTTGTTGAGCTTCGGGAACATTGTCCCGATGCTGTTGCCGGCTATGAACGAACAGAAGCATGCCGGGGCGAAGCTTGCTATTGCAAACAGCGCAAACATTATTTTAGATAGGAAACCACCTTGTGCACTGATAACTGCATCGAAGGTGAACTTTTCCATCATGGGGTTGGCGCCGTGGGCGCCGGCAATGGCGATTAACGGTAAGCCGCCCGCAATTATGATGGCTAAGGCGATGCCTACGAGCCCGCCAAGCTGGACGTCTTTTTTGTTGCGGTTACCCATCCCGAAGTCCACGCCGGCCGCGCCTGCTGTTGCGAAAAATCCCACTACGATGGCTATCATCGTCAGAAAACCGACAATCGGTTGGGCGTCTTCAGGGGGAGTATAATCACCGGCACTGCCAACGTTAGCAAAGAATACAATCAGAATCATTACAAGTGGAACGATTGGCAGGAAGGTGGATACTTTTCCTACGTACTGAATACCTTTGATAGCGACAAATACGGCCAGAATAGCCCATATAATTGCTACGATGGTAAAAGCTGCGCTGCCATGGAACTGGCCTGTGGCGTCCATCGCTGAGGGTTGCCCGAACGCTTGGAGGATAAAGTTTGTGGATACGGCTATATTTACGGCAAGCCAGCCGAACTGAAGCAGTCCCATTAAAAGACCCGGCATCAAAAACCCGCCTGCTGTACCGTAGGTTGACGAACCCACCACGTACAGAGGGTAGCCGGTCTTCATGCCGTATAATCCGGGTACCAGATAGAACAAAAAGTGACAGATAAGAGCTGCGATAACCAGCCCCAGCAGGCTCAGCCCCAATCCCGCCTGAGATAGCGTCCCGTTGGCAATCTCCATATAGAACACTACCCACAGAAAGATACCCGCATACGCCGGTGCAGTACTTTTATACCAGGGCGCCCGGTTCTCAGCCGGATTCGGCTTGGCCATGCTCAAATAACTTGGCAGTACTCCATTACTCATAATCTGTTCTCCTAACTAAAGCTCTGATTATGTTTAACCCGGCACTTTGCCGGATATCTTTCCTGGCCGCGCAAAACTCACCCAAAAAAGCCCATTTGGACTTTATGATGTTCTATATAATGTATCGGCTTTTTGTGCTCTTGACAATTATTGTTTCATTTTAGTTCGGATTATAAGGTAAATATGCACAATCCCAACTATTACAAATACCAAGGCGGTATAACGATGGATATCCAGAAGTAATTCCTGCCAGTGTGTTCCAAAAATCGGAAACATGCTTACAACAATCGACAGGATTAATGGTAAAGCCAGAAAGATAATCAACCAGAACGTTATTTTCTGTACAAGGCCGGAACTTTCGCAGAAAGATTCTTCTCCTTCGTTTTTAACCAGAGTGACACGCTGGACAATACGCTGAAACCATGGGCAGTCACTGTAAGCAAAACGACACCGGCTCGCCCACATCACAGCTAAAATCGCCAAACAAATTGCGAAAATAGGCGCGAAAGTGGCGTGTATCATCAGCAGGTAGCCGGTTATATGCTCACCTAAAACAAGCGTCGGATAAAAACCTGTAATAGCCAGAACCACGAAGCAAAGCAGTGCCAGCAGATATACTAATTTCCTCAAAACGCCGACAGGGCTTAGCTTCTGTTCGATAAAAATTAGCGTGAAAAGATGCACAAGTTTTTTAACAGGATTCCACTGGCGTTTCTTGCAGGAAGGAAAAACTATGCAGTGCACAGCAACGCATGCAAAAGTGATAAACAAAGCGGTTATTGATATTGTTTGATACATAACACTTACATATTTTAATCAGGCGCTATGAATTATTTCCTGCTAATGTTTTTACAACACAAGCCAGCGCTTTTAGCGCGTATAACAATAGTACTATGGCTATGACCGCACACGAGCCAAGACAAATATATTTCATCATAGGACGAAACACGAATGAGAAAGCAAACGCTTTCGTATAAAAAGGCCTGACTCTCAAGAATTCCACCATCTTTTTTGAAGAATCACCTTCGATGGTGACCGGAGAATCGACGGCAACGTTACCGAAGAAGAAAGGCGCATCTGTAGCATGGCAGTCCGTGCAGTAGCGAACACCTAATGACTGAGCGGCCGGCCTTACATTGTGCGCTATAGGCCATAAATAGGGTTGAGCTGCATGATGTTCGATGGAAACGAGTCCGCTGGTGTCGATACGATAAAGTTTGCCGCCTGAAACATACACGGGCTGGCCTTCAACTACGTCCTGAAGTTCGTTCAGGGCTTTTACAATGTGCTCCTCTGTTGTTAAATCAGGCCAATCACCGGAAACCGGAAGTTCCACATCGGTAAAAGCTTCTCCAACTGTCTGCCTGACGGTTTCAATGTTAATCGGCGTTACCTTATTATCCTCTAAAACGCCCCAGTAGGCTGGCCATATCATTTTATGAGGTGCTATCTTGCCGGCTTTCGTGACAACAAGTCTGCCGATGTATGCTGAACCGATACCGCTCTGTTTGGCGAAAACAGGTGCAATGATATGTGGGAGCGCCTCATGGGATTTATTAACACCTAATGTGCCTAAGCGATGAGCGCGGGAAGTCTTGGTCAAAATGGTTTCTTTTTGCGGCCATGGACCACTGTGACAGGCAGTGCAGCTAAGCTTTTCAAAGTGTATCGCAGGAATACCTTTATGTACCGGCACAGGCGCGCCTAATCGGCCGGCCTGTGGCGATGATGAATCTTTATCTCCCAGATGACAGCCCTCACAGGACGAAACAGTCACTAACGGATTTTTAGAAGTTGCTTCTTCGCCCGCATAACCGCGAATAATTTTATGGTCGGTGCCGTTACGGTGACAATCAACGCACTTCAGACCTGCCTTCAGATGGACATCCTCTTCCGAGGTCCACTTTTCTGTATCTTCCTTTTCAATATAAAGGTTGGAATGACAGAAGTAACATCGGTTGTTTGGAACCTCTCTTACGATGTCGAAAAATACCTGATTCTCATCGTCAAAAGCATTCTGATGATACTTTATGCTCGGCGGAATTTTCTTAGCATCTTCCGGTGCTTCAGGCATAAAAGGGTCGTAAGTGTCCGGCATATCTCTGGCCGAGCCTGTTACATTGGAGAAGCCACAAGTCGCGGCCGCCGCCCAGCGGAAATTCTCGCGGACAACCTGGGGGTAATACTCGCCCTGATTTTGGGCCGGGTCTGCGTTATGACAGCTCAGACAGTTGATTTCCAGCTTGCCTGTGATAAATTCCCGCATAATTTCATCGGGGTCTTCACTTGGGATTTTTCCGGCACCTCCGCCGGGTGTGTGCCTGCCGAAATACCTGGTGAACTCACGTGCTGTCAGGCCGATTTGCTTCGGCTTGTATGTTGTTCCCGCCCAGGACCACGGACGATAAGAAAGTGGAATCTGGGTGCCGGTACGAGCATCCACAAATATCCAGGGCTGCCCCACGCGGCCGGGAAGAACATTGGGGTCGGCCGAGTTAAAATGCCAGCCTTTTCTTATCACTTCGTAGCTGTGACAATCCCCGCAGGTCTGGCGGGTTGAAAATGGCAAAAGAGGGTCGTTCTCAGGAGTGATTTTTTCTCCTTTTTCGCCGTCTTCGTTTTCAGGAAGTAACGGGATAAGATGAATTGGATATGCCCGGCTGCCGTCACTTTCGTCCCCCAGAAGCTTCTCCTCGGTTTCAGCAGCGACAGACCGGCACAATACCGCCGCGCACAGAAAGACTATTAATAGCAATCCTCTTTTCAATGTACGTTCAATCCTTATTCTTTCAGGGTACCAATATTCATCGTTGACATTGTACAGTACACTTCAACTTAAGCAAGGGGTTTATGCTTCGAAGTCTTCCGGCTTAAACTCTAATTTTCTGCCCGCGGCCACTGCTTCGTTAACTTTCAATACCGTAACGGCTGTTTCGTATCCGATTTCGGCCGGACAATTAAGTTTGGCCTTGCCGCGTACCGCATCGAAGAAATTTTCAAGGTGCGGCTGATGATACGGCTTATTATTCATCGTTACAGGTATGTCATAGCTGGGCGGCTTCGGCGATTCTCGTACGTCCAGAACAGCGTCGCCGGCGGGTTTTTCTGTTGTTTCCTCGACGGGCTCCTTGATATAGCCTTTCTTGACCCATGTTTCCCAGTTTTCCGCCGGGACCCATGCTTCGCGATATATAGTCCCCCGGCCTGCGGCTTCTGATATTACGAGCGTTCCTTCATCACCCATAAAAGTCTCGAAATATCCATTGCTGCTGTTGGAGGTGATTGTCTGATAAAAAGCTCTGACGGTGCTGTCTCCGACCGGGTACTCGTAAATTACCATAACATTGTCGTACCAGTCGTGTCCTTTCCAGTAGTCGATGCCGCCGCTGGCCATCACTGATTTTGGATTTGCGCCGACGAACCAGCTAAATATATCGATTTGGTGTGAGCCGAGGTCAACAATCGGCCCCCCGCCGAGTCCTTTGTACCACCGCCAGTTTCTGAACTGCTGCATGGATTCGAAACCGTATTTTTCCAGTGTTGCCTGGTCAATGGCAGCTCTTTTTGGCCAGCCTAAATCTTCACAGGCCGCCTTGCTGCGGTTCCATTGGCCGTTGATGCAGGTGATTTTACCTAACAGGTTAGCTTCCTTGACCAGCTTATTATAAGCATGTTTATACCGTGGGTTGCTGCGACGCTGATGGCCTATTTGTAACAGCTTGCCGCTTTTCTTTGCGGCCTCGACCATCTTCTTGGCGCCTTCGAGAGTATTGGACATCTCTTTTTCGCAATATACGTTCAGGCCGGCCTCCAGACAGGCAACCGCGTGTTCGGAGTGCCAGAAATCAGGCGTTGCGATGATAACAGCGTCAAGGTCCTTTTCTTTATTGAGCATCTCCTTGTAGTCCACGTAAGTATTATGCGTATGCTTATAAGCCTTAAGCATTCGTGAGACTCGCTTTTGATTATAAGCTGTCCAGATATCACAGACCGCTTTGAAACGAATCCCCGGTATATTTCGGCAGGCATTCATAAGAACTTGCCCCTGGGCGCCGGCGCCGAGCAAAGCCACGTGTATATCATCTGCTTTCCTGCTGCTTGTTTGCCCGAAAACCATAGGTGAAAAAGCCAGTCCCGCCCCGGCCGCTGCTGTCGAACGAAGAAAGCTGCGCCTATTCATTTTTTTGTCGTCTTTTTGATTGTTCATCGTGTTTCTTTCAGCTCCATAAATTTAACAAACTAAACTACTTATCGATTTTAATGTATTACACAGTCTAACATTACCATCGCTCGCTGTCAAGAAAGCGTTCCGAGCCTGTCCCCGGACAACTGGATGCTTTTCGTCTCGAATCTTTATGGAAACATAAGAGGCAGCGACCCGTGTGTTTCCGTTTTCAGAAGCGATATATCGTTACTTCAATAAAGGTTTTACTATGATATTTCTATAGGCTACAGGCCCGTGGTTGCCCTGGAACATAAGCGGACCGGTCGGAGCTTCCTTCCCGACTAAAGCGCCGCCGGTAGAGCCGTTTGTCATTTCGAGATTCTCATGCAGCACTTGGCCGTTGAGTTCGACCTTGATAAATTTGGCATTGCTGATTTTTCTGCCATTGGCGTCGAACTTGGGTGCTCGAAACTCTATAACGTACTTTTGCCATTGCCCCGGTCTTTTACAGGCATTTATGGATGGCGGTGAGGCGCCATAAATCGCGCCCATATCACCCATGCCCATTTTTACCCTTTCCCAGCTGTCCAGCACCTGAATCTCGTATTCGCCCATAACATAAACGCCGGAATTGGAACCTTTCGGGACCATTAGCTGAAGCTCGATTAGGCAGTCGCCGAATTTCTCTTTGGAGTATATATCGAGACTGTCGCCGTGTTCGGCGGCCATATTTATCATTTCACCGATGCCACCTTTATTCACTAACATTTGTTGATTTTTAGACGACATCTCGGCGGTGCCGACAACCCACTT
>JASFVS010000351.1:0-3341 GCA_050049715.1 Phycisphaerales bacterium | reverse complement strand
CCGGTTACCATAGTAAATTTCTTTCCTGAAGTAATTAATAATTGAAAATCTTTACCTTCTGATGGAATTCTTCGAAATCCAGCTCGCCGGCGGCGAATGCATCTATATCTGATTTTTTCACGCGTATAGTTAGAACCGTAGGAGAGGATAGGCCCATTTCTCCATATCCGTCACCCATCATACCACCCCGGCCGCCCATACCATAGCCGCCCATACTACCGCTGCCATAACCACCCCGGCCACCCATGCCGCCGACCATCATGCCAGCTCCGCCGCCACATCCTCCGGAGACTCTGGAAGAGCTGGAAGTACGCGAAGATACATAACCACTCGCACTACTGCTTGATGAAAATTCTCCCGATGTCGAGGAATGACTGGACATTGGAGTTTCTTCAATATATCTATATCCCAAAGGCATTCTGCCATCCTGACGGGCCTGTCCGATTACCGTGATGATTATCCATTCATCCGATTCGAGGTTTCGAATGTTCGCCGCGTGTTTTAAAGTTTTAATAAGCTCCGTCTTTAACTGCTCAACTTCCTCTAAACCGAATCCCTGCTCCAACTGTCCCCCCATACCCTGCAGGGCAGCTCCCGGCGAAAATACTTTCTGTCTTGCCCGCTGCCAAACCGGGTCGATATCCTCGACCTCTTCGGTTTGCTCTTCCTGTACCGGCGCAGGAGGTGAGAATGTAAAGTTTACTTCCATTAAAAACAGCGCCCCATAACCCTGCAGATAGGTTACTTCAGCGTCACGACTGTCCCTGCCGAAGAAATCACCGAAATCTGTAAACACTCCCTGCATCTCTCGAGGCTGCTCGAATTTCTCATTAAGGATTTGTGACATTACCTGTAAATCCTGAGTGATTGCATCCAGCTCTTCAGGATTGACATCCGCATTAGGCACTACGAGAATTTTCCTGCTGCCGCCTCGTCCTAACATAGGCGCAGGACCAATCCTTCTCGGTCTAAAGTTCTGATCGGTCAGAACGTGCGTAACTTTACTGTATGCCATACTAGATGGCTTAAAAACATAACCATCCTTTGTTGGCTGGACTATGCCGGTCCAGCCATAAGGTAAGGTGGCTTCGTAAAAGCCATCCTCATCAGAAACAGGATTTCCGGGCAGGCCTTTCATAATAACTCCGCCTACACCGACCGACCCCAGGATGGTAAATGTTTCTGGCCCGGCATTTTCTGTCTCTTGTGACAAACAAAAATTCGTAATCACTAAAATAAAAGCGACAAGGGTAACAATTGTTCTGGTTGCAAGTTTCATTTTCTGCTCCTTTTTTTCAGTTTAAATTCTTGAAAAATCCGACATCAAAATATTGATATCTTTCAAAATAATGATTAGATTAATTTTGCTCTGTCCGCCTCAACTCACTGGTACGGGCGGCAAGGGTCAGCAGGCCGTTTTTAATCTGGGCTCTCTCCTGTTCTATCTGCTCTAAGGCCGTAGCAACCTGCTGGCGTTCGCGTACACGAGCGGCCTCGATTAACTCTATAAGCTGGTTCAAACTTCGATTGGTCATCGCACTCGAGGCGGCCAAAGTCTGTGCCGCAAATTCAGTCAGGTCACGGCGAACTTGCTGATGAAGCTCTTCCTTAATCTGAGCGCAATTGACTGCAAAGGCCGACTGCCATTGCCCATTTAGCTCCGTCAGCAGGCTCTCTCGAATAGCAGGTTCCAGAGCGGCTCGAAGCTCTTCAATATCCGCAGCAGGGGCCGAAAGCCGGCCGGCCAAACATCCGACAGCGAATAAAAACACCGCCGCCGCGACAAACTTCACGAACGGATTATTGAAAACTTGCTGATACCTTTTCGTGCCTGCATCTTGTCGCTTTGACTCTTCGTTTAACAAAGCATCACGAACGCGTTTTACAGCGCGGCCGGCAGCCTTCGGACTCGGTTCAATCTGCGACAGCATTTCTAATTGACGTTTAATTTTATCTTCTTCATTCTTTGCCATTATTTTTCTCCTTATTCGGAAAATTTACGATTGATTAGAGCCAAGCAAATCCCGAAGACGACTTAAGGCCTTTGAACACAAGGCCCGCACCTGATGAGACGTCTTACCCAATTGCTCGGCAATATAATCATAAGATTGCTGTTGTATATGCCGCATCACAAAGACCTCACGATATGTCCCCTTTAACCTTCCGATTGCATTAAGTATCTCTTCCAGTTCCTCCGAACGAACAAGCTTCCCTAACGGCGAACTATCATCAGAAGCCGGCTCACGCACCTGCTCTAATCGTAAAAGATTTTGTCTCTGCTTACGGCGCCAGTCAAAAGCCAGATTTATCGCGGCCCTGCGAACATAAGCATCGCGATTGCCGGCCTTATCGAAACGACCTGAATTACTGAGTTTCAAAAATAATTCCTGCATTAGCTCCTCTGCAACATCTTCGCGCAGCGTCAGCCTTGTTAAAAGTGCGTATAGACTTTCCCCGGACTTGTCCAGCAATTCTAAAAGATCTGCCTGTCGGTCTTTCAAACAACCTCCTGATGTTAATACCTCATGAGCTAATATTATAGACGAAAATAATGGCTTGGGCGCAACCTCTTTTACCATTATACTTCTTAATCCCCCTCTAAAGCGCATAAAAAAGGCCGAACACGACGGCCCGGCCTGTATGACTGAACATTTAAAATATCATTTTTTAAGTTTGAACTTGTACTCGTGGATTCCGTCTTTGCCCAAATCTTTTTTATTACACCTGAGTAAAAAACCATTCTCATCTTTTTCGTACTCAAAATCCTTACCGCTGAATAAATCCTTGGGCATATCTTCAGGAAGAGCATCGGGAAGCCGTCCCGTCTTTATCTTTGTAAGGTAGATTTCAATCGCCGCCTTAAGCGCATTGGCATGTGTCTCCGCCCTTGTCTTTAATGTTAGTATCCTCCCAAGCGCAGGTGTGAACACACCGGCAATCTGCTCTTTTGGGTCGTTTGGGTCTAAGTCATTCGCCAACTGCTCCAACTGCGGATAAGCCTGCTCGTATGGCACAGATGTGCTCAGGACCGTCAGCGCCGATTTCATACGCCCGGTGTATATCCGCCGATTCTGTCCTAAAATATCCTCGTTGACCTTCGTGACTATTTCCAGCAGACTTTTCTGGTCGGTATCGGCCAAAACCCTGGCCAATTGCTGGATGTTATTCATCCGCATCAGGTCACTCATAATCTCTATCTCAATCTTTAAAGGCCTGATAAGAGAAATAGTGTCAACCGGAGATGTCGCAAGCTCTTCCTTCAGCCATAACAGTAATTTCTCATCACCCCCAGCTTGATTCATGGCATCCTGCATGCACTTATATCCCAGACTGCGCACCGC
>JASFVS010000071.1:0-10497 GCA_050049715.1 Phycisphaerales bacterium | reverse complement strand
CGATAACCACGCCGAACGTCGTAAGAAATGTGCGTAGTTTCTTTTTGAACAGATTGGAAAATGATTGCTCTATATAATCGGATATTTTCATCGTCTGATTACCTGCTCTTTTCCTGTTCGATAACTTCCCCGTCACGCAAATGAATAACATCGTCGGCAAACTCGGCAAGTATGTCCTGTTCATGGGATATCATGACGATGGTCAGTCCATGGTTTTTGTTCAGCTCAGACAAAGTCTGCACAATCTGTCTGGATGTGCTCGTATCCAGATTGCCTGTCGGCTCATCGGCCAGCAGTATATTCGGCTGATTTACCAGCGCGCGGGCAATGGCCACTCTTTGCTGTTCACCTCCCGAAAGCTCCGAAGGTTTGTGTTCTTTGCGATTGGCCAGTCCTACTTTATCTAACATCTCACTCGCTTTGCGTTTCCTTTCTTTTTTAGGCACTCCCGCAAAAAGCAATGGAAAAGCAACGTTCTCTACGGCCGTGTACGAGGAAATAATATTAAACGTCTGGAATATCATCCCGACCTGATATCGCCGGTAAAGGGCTAATTCTTCCTTGTTCAGCTCGGAGATTAATTTACCCTGTACCCTGATACTTCCTGATGATGGCGTGTCCAGCCCGCCGAGCAGATTCATCAAAGTCGATTTACCCGAGCCTGAAGGCCCCGTCACTCCTAAGAACTTTTCCTCTTCAACGGACAGACTGACGTCCTTAAGGGCGGTAACATTAATCTTCCCCGAAGAATACACCCTCGATAGTTTTTCTGTTACTACAAAGCCGTTGGAACTCATACTTTTCCTTGATACGCTGCTTGTAAAGCTGTTATTCACGCATTAGAACAATACTTTACCGAAATGTCAACAATTACAGGCCTTTCAGGATTACCGTGGTGATTTCAGTTACAAAAAAAGAAGCTGTAAGCCTTATGCTTACAGCCTCATGTATCCACGTAATCTGATATATCATATTGTTCTTCGTCTTCTCAGCCAGCCGACAAGTCCGATTCCAATGCTGCCTAAAAGGATAGCGCCCGGAGCGGGGATAATTGCAGATGTTATCTCGGCTGTGATGCCGCCTAAAGTATAAGATGACCCGGATGAAGGTGTTTCTAATAAGGTAAATATATTGTTAATGGATATTTCAAGAGTCAAAAAGTAAGTGCCTGGGTCAAAAGTGCCACCGTCATTTTCATCGATTGCAAAAAGAGAAGCATCATAGGTGTGTTTGAATTCACTATAAGGATTCATTGCCGAATCATAAATGCTAACGAGCATTAACATATCTGTTGTTGCAGGTATGGATGAGATTGGAAAGTTTTGACCGGTGAATCCTATATCCAGTGTCCATGGCGTGGCCATGCTCACCTCGAATTCCGCAATTGCACTGCTGTCGAGAGAGATAGTGGAGGATGACGATCCGTTGCTTGCGATATATAATGCAGTATTAGCGGCCTGAATCGATAAAAAGTCGGCGATACCTTGACTTGCACCTCCTACGAATATATTGGTATTGTATATTTCGACAAACGATTTTGAGCTGACGGGCTGAATAGACGGCAGACCAGAAGAGTTTGGGTCACTATATACAGGGTTGGTAACAGTAATATTTGTCTGCGCTTCGTAGTTGATGCCTGTCACGCCTGCTACAGCCACCGGTGTTATCGAAAGACATAAAACTAACAGAAATATTTTTCTCATCATATACCTCCTTCTAATCTATTTTCAGCTTAAACTTCAGACGCATAAAGACCGAAGAAAACGACTTTTTTGGAAGGAAAAGTGTGTGAGATAACCAATTCACCCCAGCTCGTCCAGGTTGTTTTAAAATACTATATTGATGTTTAATCAAAATGTCAAGAATAAAACCCTACAAAAAAAAGGGTATTCGGGTGATGGCCTCATCGGGGGGAGGGGGTATGGCTCATTTTTTGGTTTTTCGCCTTCTTTTTTTAGCTTTCTTTGTTTTTTTCTTTGCGGTCTTTCTTTTATTTATATCTTTTTCTTTTATTATTGGTTCTGCGGGTGCAAGGTTCAACTGCCTTGCAGGGACATTCACCGAGACTATGCGTGTTTTGATAGCCTGTCCTAAGCGGATGTTGCATCCGGTATTTCTACCTGTCATACATAGTGTCTTTTCATCATATTGCCAGAAGTCCTGCCCCAAATCTCTCATCTGGATAAGCCCCTCGATACCGAACTTGCGTGACTGGACGAATACGCCGAAGCTTGTAAGGCCCGTGACAACGCAATCGAGCCGCTCGCCTATTTTTTTGCTCAGCATTTGCAGCAGTAATACGGTCTTCAATTCTTTCTCCGCGTTCTCCGCCTGCTGTTCGGTGAAGGTGATATGCTTTCCGATTTCTGTTAAATCCAGCGATGCGGTATCGCTTTTTGCAAGGTCTGTGCGGTTTTGCAGGTAATATTCCAAAAGACGATGGACAAGCAAATCCGCGTATCGTCGAATCGGGCTTGTAAAGTGACAATAGTGCCTTGAGGCAAGCGCATAATGCCCAATATTCACAGGGGCGTACTGTGCCTTTTCAAAACTTCGCAGCACCGCTAAATTCACCGCGAAAGAACAGTCTGCCCCTTTGACCGCTGCTAATAAATCCTGTATCGTCGCCCGGTCGGCATTTCGAGGCAGGCTGAAACCGAACGCCTTTACAAGCTTGCCGAGATTTTTCATACTCATCGCATCAGGCTCCGGGTGAATCCTTCTTATGAAAGAAAGGTTCAGCCTGTCTAAAAGCGAAGCAACTGCATCGTTGGCCTCGACCATAAACATCTCAATCATAGTGTGCGGATAGCTGTCATCAGCCGGATGTGCATCTACGACCTGTCCGGCTTTATCCATCACAAGTTCGGTCTCCGGCAAATCCAGATGTATCATCCCGTTTTTCCTCCGCCGCTGCAGGACAACCCTGCTGAGCGCCTCCATATTTTTCAGCAGCTTAATTACCTCGGGCTTAATGTCCTTGGTATGACCTTTTAAAACTCTGTCCGCCTGAATGTAAGTTAGACGCTGAGTCGAACATATAAGACTGTTTGCGAAATTGCGGGATATGATTTTGCCCTGCTTGTTGTATGTTATGTATGCGCTTTTAACGAACCTTTTCTGTTCGGGCTGAAGACTGCAAATCCCGTTACTCAAAATCTCCGGCAGCATAGGAATCGTCTTGCCCGGCAGATAGGCACTGTTGCCTCGCGTTTTCGCTTCGACATCAAGCGGCGAATCCTGCTTAATGAAATTACTTACATCTGCGATATGAACACCCAGCACCCAGTTACCTTTTGCATCTTTCTCAATACTTATCGCATCGTCGAAGTCCTTCGCATCGGCAGGGTCGATTGTAATAATAACTTTGTCGGTAATATCGTCTCTGTTTTTAATTTTTTCAGGATTGAACTTGGTAGCGGCCTGTCGCGCTTGTTTTATGCAGTCTTCCTCGAACTCACCCGGCAGATGATACTGATGTATTATCGATTTTATCTCGGTATCGTATCGTCCCGCCTTGCCGAGCACTTCCAGAATTACCCCACGCGCCAGATATTTTTCCGTTGGATAATTAAGTATCTCTATGAGTACCTTGTCCTTTTCTTTGGCTCCTTTTGCGGTTACATCATCAACCGTAATAGGCTCGATAAATCTTGACCCGTCTGGCTGAACAAGCCACGCCTCCGGGTGTTTGGTGAGCGTGCCGACGAATTTATTTTGCGCCCGTTCGAGAATCTCGATAACTTCACCGCTGTAGCGCATTTCCCCGCCTCGTTTACCCTTTCTTTTGACCTTCACTATTACAATATCACCCGTCATAGCCTCAGCTGTCGAATCAGGTGGTATAAACAAATCGCCATGCGCATTAGGCTCGAGCGGTATTACAAAGCCGAACCCTTTGGGATTCGCCCTGAACGTTCCTGTAATTTGTCCGGCTAATGAAGGCAGGCTGACCAGATTCTTTGCCCCTATCACCACATGCCCGGCCTGTCTCAACTGGTCGAATGCAGTTTTGAAATCCTGATAATGCTCCGAGCTTACGCCCAGCGCCTTTGCCAGCTGGTTCAGCTTCAAAGGTGAATAATCGTTGTGCTTTAATAGTTTTAGTATTCGGTCTTTGTATATTTCCGCCATTTTAATCGTGTCCCATAATGAAGCGTGCAATCTATGCTGTTGCTATGTGATTTCATATTTTATCCCCCGATTTTTCAGGGGTTATGTTTATTGAAGTAGTATTACAGGGCAGGGGACTATAAAAGCAAGCAAAAAATCGTTTCATTGTCTAATCACCGTTTATTTCCGGGACAGTTTTGCAGGCGGTCGGCCTGCTGTAGGTTTTTTACGAATACTGAAATAAACTGCATATCTTAATCGTCTATATATTCATAAAGAGGGTCGTTCTGTTAAAATTCGTTGGTATTTTATTCAAAAGAAAGGGAATTAAAAATGTTAACAAGAAAGACTATTTTGGGCGTTTCAACAGTGCTAACCGTAATGCTGTTATTAGCGAGCCAGTCACTTTCCCAGCAACAGAGGCCGCGCGGACAAGGCAGAGGTGCTCAGGACGCCCGTGGCCAGAGACCTCAGATGAGGCGATTCGACCCGCAACAGATGCGCCGGATGCTGCAGCAGCGAATGCAGCAGCAGCTTAGGGCCACCGACGCCGAGTGGAAAGTGCTCGGACCTCACGTGATGAAAATCTCGGAACTTAACCAGCAGCTCTCCAGGGCAGGTCGCGGCGGAATGTTTGGCCCCTTCGGTAGGCGCGGCGGCAGGTTTGGCGCCCCGGACACGGAACCGACCGAACTGGAGAAGGTCTCGGAGAAGTTGACCACTCTGCTCGAAAACACCGGAGCGACCGACGAACAGATTAAAGAGCAGCTAACCCTGCTTCGTGCAGCCAAAGAAAAGGCAAAAAAGCAGCTCGTTGCAGAACAGCAGGAATTAAAGAAAAAAGTCACATTGCGACAGCAGGCACAATTAATGTTGATGGGTTTACTGGATTAAATACAAGAGACCTGTCAATGAAATGACCCGATAGAGATTTTACAATAAACCGTAGGCCCGGTGGACTGGCGGCTTACCCCCTCCGGGCCTATGCACTTTTAAAAGGATAAACAAAGTGGGCTAAAACCACCGTTTTTATCTGTTTTTTCACAGGTTGTAGTTTGTGTTAGTGAAGGCAAGAAAAAAACCGTGAGCTAACAATAAGTCAGCTCACGGAGTGAATGTACAATTTTACAAAATCACGACTAACTAATTCACTAATTAACCAATTAACTAATTAACTTTTCTTCGCTTTTAGAGCATTAAGCCTTTTTGCAAGGCGCGATTTCTTACGTGCGGCTGTCTTTTTATGCATTGTGCTCGTCGCGGCCGTTTTATCCAGCTTCTGGACGACAAGTTTATATTCCTTCTCTGCCGCCTCCGCATCGCCTTTGGTCATAGCCGCCTCGAAATGTTTGATTTGCGTTTTCACCTGGCTTTTACGCGCCCGGTTAATCGTCCTTCGTTTAACGTTTTGTTTTGCTCTTTTTTTCGCTTGTAACGAATGTGCCACTTCAATCTCCTGATACTATTAAAATTCTATTTTCAAAACTCACTGAGAGGTTGGTTTCTGCTTTTCACTTCTCAATTTGTCAACCCGCTGGCTGACGTCTTTATACCCGAAATCCTGTTGTGCTATTCTACGATAAATCTCCAAAGCCTTTTCTGCATTATTGTTTTCTTCATAAGCACGCGCCAAATTATACCTTAATTCCTTCCCGGTTGCATCATCTTTTATTTGATATGTATTTATTGCATTATTAAAAATATCGATCGCATCGGTCACCCAGCCTTTCAGAAAGAAGCACAGACCCGTATAATTCATCGCTTTTATTTTCCGTCTCGGGTCTTTCTGAGCATCCTGGAAGAGAGGTATCGCCTCGTTATATTGCTGATTTCTGAATAAACGCAGACCATATTCGTATCTTATGCCCAGGTTTGTCGGGTAATTCTTAGCACACCTCTTATAATGTTCCAGTTCGGTGGTATTTAATTGTGCCGTTAATTTTTCTAATGCCGCTTTGTTTTGGGCGTCATTCGGATTCGTCTCGAGAGATGCTTTTACATCGTTTATCTTCCGTCTTAGCTGCTTCATTCTTAATTCACCCGCCCGCTGCATGAAGCTGAAGTCATTTCTTTTTTTGTAAGTATTTTCCAATAGTGATACGGCATCGTTTTCGGCCTGGTCGTTTTCCAGATCCGACAGAGCGCCGGCCAGGGCAAATATATTGGTCGGTAGGTCCGGATTCAGTGCTATTTTTCTTCTGGCGTCCTCAACCGCCTTCACACGATAGTCCTCGGTCTTGATAACACTGTCCTGAGATTGAAGCAGTTCCTGTTTCTCGCGGTCTTTGATGGCCTTTCTGAAGTCACCCTCGGTGTCATATTTACCTCTGGCCATAGTCAGTTCTGCCGAGAGGTTCTTATAATCATCTTCCAGCGATTTATCTTCCGGCCTTAGCTGGCAGGCACGCTGACAAGCGGCGACGGCTTTGTCATACTGTCCTAAGGCTGCATACGAATCTTTTAACAAAATATACGATTGTGCCGATGGTTTTTCAGAACCGTTATTTTTCTGGAACACGAGATTGGCAATCCAGCCGGCCGTTTTATGATATCCGCCTTCGACTGTCGCCTTTAGCATTGCCTCGGCATAAGGAAGATGGTCCGGGTCTTTAACGAAAAGAAATTCGGCGTTAAGCATTTGCTCGAGGGGTGTCTTGCCCCCTGAATGTTTCATCCTCTCGACCATCGAAGGTTTTTTACCGCCATGCATCCGCCGTTGCAGTGCCAGTTCAAAAAGCGGAAAATGTCCCTCTTCGAGCGCATCCGGACTATATCGCAGACCATGCAGATACATATCGATGGCATAATCGAAGTTGGTTGTTTGAGCTACTGCTTTGGCTTTTTCGAAAAAGGCCTTAGCCTTGGCCAGTGACTGGACGTTTTCTTGCGGCATACTTATACTACCAAATCGGTTTTCTCAGATTTTAATCGAATGGTTTATCGTAGTCTTTGGCTAAAATTTGTCAACAATTAAATGCTTGTATAAAAAAACCTGCTGTGCTATAAAGATAAACAAACGCATTTTTCAGAGTTTGGAAATCCTTAAAGCTGTCCGAACAGATTTGTTTTGACGGAGAAAATGATATGATAAATGCCCTTGAGCAATATGACCCGCAGATTTGCGAGCTCCTGCGGCAGGAAGCGGCACGCCAGAGCGGCTCAATTCGCCTGATACCTTCGGAAAACTACGTATCAAAAGCTGTGATGCTGGCAAGCGGAAGCTGCCTTACCAACAAGTACGCAGAAGGCTATCCGGGAAAGCGATATTATGAAGGCCAGCAGGTGACCGACCTTATCGAAAAAATGGCTCAGGAGCGTGCCAGGAAGCTATTTAAGGCCGACCACGCGAACGTGCAGCCCTATTCCGGCTCCGTTGCAAACCTGGCGGCTTATTCGGCTCTGATAAACTCCGGCGATACGATTATGGGAATGTCGCTTATCCACGGCGGTCATCTCACACACGGATGGAAAGTATCGCTGACAAGTAAATTCTTTAATTCGGTCTCCTATCCGGTTGACCACGACACAGGCCGATTGGATTTCAATAAAATCGAAGAGCTTGCAAAAAAGCACAAACCAAAGATAATTATCTCCGGCGCTACGGCATATCCCAGAGAGATTAATTTCAAGACATTTGGCCAAATTGCCAAAAGCGTTGGTGCATATCACGTTAGCGATATCGCGCACATTGCCGGCCTTGTCGTGGCCGGCATTCATAAAAGTCCCGTGCCGCACGCTGACATTGTTTCAACCACTTCACATAAAACTCTCCGCGGCCCGCGCGGCGGAATGTTATTGTGCAAAGCCGAACACGCAGGGAAAGTAGATAGGGCGGTCTTCCCCGGCCTGCAGGGCGGACCTCACATGCACACCCTTACAGCTATCGCCGTGGCGATGGCCGAGGCCGATACGCCTGAATTTGTCGCTTATGCGAACCAGATAGTCAAAAATGCAAAGGCACTGGCAAAGAAACTGCTCGAATACGGCTTCAATCTCGTGACCGGCGGAACCGACAATCATTTAATCCTGATAGACTTAAGAAACAAAAACGTACCGGGCAGAAAAGTCGCAAAGGCGCTGGACCGGGCCAGAATCGTTACTAATTACAATACCGTTCCCGGCGATCCCGCTCCGCCCTCGAATCCGAGTGGCTTGCGTATAGGCACGCCGGCTATTACCACTCGCGGAATGAAAGAGACCGAAGCCGAACAAATTGCAGCTTTTATAAATAAAGTGGTTGAGAATGTTGACAACGAAGCGGTAATTGGAGATGTAGGCAAGGATGTCTTGTTATTGTGTTCGCAGTTTCCTGTGCCTGACCATTTCATTATTCCGAACAAAAATAATCCGGATGCAATCCGGCCTATGACCCCGTGGTTGTTCTAAGCTTACTATATCTGGCCTCACTAAAATCACGTAACTAATTCGGTGAGGATGACTTTTCAGACTGTAAAAAAGGAGTCGCAGCATGGCACAGGAAGAGCAGGTACTTGTTATTGAGCGAAAGGTTCTCGAGCAGGCCGGAATGTTCCAGGGTCTTGCAATGGATGTCGAACGCTATCTTAACGAGTTCTTCAACCCGGGCGTTATGCGCTTCATGCCCCGGCCGAAAGCCGAAAAGGACCCTTCTTTCAAACAGCTCATTCCGTACGTGCTCATGAGTCATAACGGCAAATACCTCACCTATGTCAGAGGCAGGCGTGCCGGAGAGACAAGACTTGTCGGCAACAGGTCTATCGGCATAGGCGGCCATATAAACCCTGTGGATGACGAAATGCAATTATTCAATATACGTTTCCGTGAGCTTTACCGCAATGCCGTCGAGCGCGAGGTGGCCGAGGAAGTCTCTATAGAGGCAAACCACACGGACAGCATTGTTGCTCTGCTGAACGATGATTCGACTGAGGTCGGGAGTGTCCATCTCGGCGTAGTCCATCATTGGGTTCTGGACTCCTCGGATGTCAGTAAACGCGAACAGATGATTACTAAGATGGAGTTTATGACCCCGACCGAATTGCACCAGGTGCGTGATGCTATGGAAACCTGGTCGCAATTTTGCCTCGATAACCTCACTACCATTAGCCAGCTTACTTGAGAGCTTCGCTCCATGAGATAATTTCGTCGGGTGTACTCTACACACCAATCCTACTGACGGCTCTTGCGTGCCTGTTGTCGTCTGTCTCCCTCTCTCAACAGCCGTTTGCGGATTCGAATTGAATTAGGACAAATCTCAACTAATTCATCTTCCTGAATATACTCCATCGCCACCTCAAGGCTCATTTTTCTCGCAGGTCTTACTTTGGCCGCATCGTCCTTACCCGCTGCCCGAATATTAGTAAGCTGTTTACTTCTTACTACATTCACAGGTATGTCTTTTTCTTTGCAGTGTTCCCCGACCACCTGCCCCTCATATACTTTCTCCCCCGGCTCGACAAAAAATATTCCCCGGTCGTACAGAGCATCAAGTGCATAAGCTGTCACCTGCCCTGTAGCTATAGCAATCATAACTCCCGCCTTGCGTTGAGGTATTGCTCCGCGCATAAGCTCATATCTTTCGAATGTATGATGCATAATCGCTCTGCCGCGGGTCGCATTCAACATTCTTGCATGAAGGCCGAACAGCCCTCGCGAAGGTATCATAAATTCCATGTGAATAAAATCGCTCGTACCGCTTTTGGCATCTATTTTCATTATTTCACTCCGCCGGTCGCCCAGAAGATTCATCACAGAATTCTGGCAATCCAGCGGACAATCCACCGCAAGCAATTCAATCGGCTCGTGACGTTTGCCATCAACTATTTTTAAAATCACATTGGGCTTGCCCACGCAAATCTCATATCCTTCGCGCCTCATATTCTCCAGCAAAATCCCAAGATGCATCAGCCCTCTCCCCGAGACATTGAATTCTTCTGCCCTCTGCCCCGGCTCTACTCTCAGAGCAACGTTCTGCTGAAGTTCCTTTTCGAGCCGTTCACCTATCTGCCTGCTCGTTACGTATTTGCCGTCTCTTCCCGCAAAAGGTCCGTCGTTGACCCTGAATGACATCGACATCGTCGGCTCATCGACAGCGGTCACCGCAAGCATCGAAGGTTTATCAGCACAGGCGATAGTATCACCGATTTCAACAGGGTCAAGCCCGGATATCGCACATATATCACCCGCCTGAGCAGTCGAAACCTGCTTTCTGCCAAGGCCGTTAAATTGATGAATATGCATGACCTTTTGCTGTGTATGAAGCCCCTCCCTGTCAATAACGGTAACCCGCTGGCCTTCGCTTATCTGTCCCGCAAATATTTTGCCTATTGCTATGCGCCCGACATAATCCGAATATTCCTGACTTGTCACCAGCATCTGCAAAGGAGCATCCGGACAGACCTTCGGGGC
>JASFVS010000350.1:0-3364 GCA_050049715.1 Phycisphaerales bacterium | reverse complement strand
TGAACGCGAAAATTATGACTATTTCCTGGCTATACCGAACACCGACCGTAGTTTATTTAAAGCGGCATCTGTTAAAGGTAGCCAATTGATTGAGCCTTTGTTCGAATATTCCGGCGCCTGTGCCGGCTGTGGAGAAACGGCTTATGTGAAACTTATGACACAGTTATTCGGAGACAGGGCTTACATTGGAAATGCGACCGGTTGCTCGTCAATCTATGGTGGTAATTTACCAACAACACCTTATACAAAGAGGTTCGATGGCAGAGGTCCGACGTGGAGCAATAGTTTATTTGAGGATTGTGCCGAGTTTGCGATGGGTATGCGGCTTACGGTTGATAAATTCAAAGAACGTGCCCTTACACTGTTGGATAAAGCTAAAGAAAACAAGTGTGTTGATGCGAAACTGGCAGAAGAAATACGAACAGCAACGTTGGCGAATGACCCGTCACAAGAGGTTATTGAGCAGCAGCGAGCCCGGGTGGATAAACTAAAAGAACAATGCGAGAAAAGCGGTTGTGCGGATTGTAAACAACTATTAG
Organism: Phycisphaerales bacterium; assembly: GCA_050049715.1. GTDB lineage: Bacteria > Planctomycetota > Phycisphaerae > Sedimentisphaerales > Anaerobacaceae > NIOZ-UU13. The sequence goes on along the minus strand of JASFVS010000350.1, from coordinate 2,825 downwards.
ATGTTGCGGATTATCTGGTACGGAAATCCGTCTGGGCGCTTGGTGGCGATGGATGGGCTTATGATATTGGATATGGTGGTGTGGACCATGTTCTGGCCAGTGGTTACGATGTAAATGTGCTTTGTTTGGATACTGAAGTATATTCGAATACAGGGGGGCAGATGTCTAAATCCACACCAAGGGCCGCAGTCGCTAAATTTGCGGCGGGGGGAAAACTAATGCCGAAAAAGGACATGGGACTTCTTGCGATGACCTATGGAAATATTTATGTTGCCAAAGTGGCTTTGGGTGCGAATACCAATCAAACTGTGAAAGCCTTTGTCGAGGCTGAAGCGTATCCGGGACCTTCGCTGATAATTGCTTATGCACATTGTATTGCTCATGGAATAAATATGACAACGGGCTATCAGGAGCAGAAGAAGGCGGTTGCCTGTGGTCATTGGCCATTGTATAGATTTGACCCCAGGCTTAAGGAGCAGGGCAAGAATCCTCTTCAACTTGACTCTAAGGCTCCAACAGGTGATTTCGGAGAATATGCTTATGGTGAAAACCGTTATAGAACCCTGAAACAGTCGAATCCTGAAGTGGCGGCGAATTTGATAAAACTTGCCGGCAATGATGCGGCTTGTAGGTATATGCTGATGGAACAGCTTGCAAATTTATCGTGCGATGGTGAAGAATGATGTGTAAAATATGAGAACAAAACAGGAGGCTAAGGGGAAAAATGAGTAATAGATTTGCGAATATAATCTGGTTAGTTCTCGCTGTCACTTTGGTTTTCTCAGGGTGTCAACGGGTGTATGAGAGAGAAACAGATATATTGGCCCAGGGACCGGGTATTGATACTATTTCTGCTTCACCTGAATATATTGCTCGGGCGATTGAAGCGGTTGGAGGATGGGACAGTTGGGTTAAAACGAAAGAGCTGCAACTTGATTGTGTGGTAACATTTTCTCAGCCTGACGGCAGTTTCTATCTTACAGAACAGCAACATGTTGTCTATCCCTGGTCGAACTCTATTGAGATTTCGGGTAAGGAGCCACAGGGCAGTTTTAAGTGGCAATTATCAAAAGGTAAGTTCGAAGTTTTACAGGATAGTGAGCAAATTAATAATCTGCCGGTTGCAATAAGTGGTGGCCGGTTTGCTGAAATGATATTAAGTGTTATCACTATACCTGCACGTTTTTTAGATGCATCGGTTGAGTTTACCAGACAAACTACTGAAATGAGAATTCGGGGACAGTGGTATTATCCGATTATCAGGCGAAACAAATCTGTGCTCGAACCTTCTCGACCTATATCGGAAACTGTTTTTTATCAAAACAGGGACAGTTCTTTAGTTGATGTGCTTTTCTTTGCTGATGTCGGCTCTTCAATGCAACCGAGCACGGCAATCCCGGTTTCATTTGCGGTTCGTGGTTATGATTATACCGAAGTGGGGGAAGAGAGTATTCGAATTCCTTCAAGAATAGAAATATTTAAAACGGATGCACGGGGTAATTTGCAGCATCGGTTGGTTAAAATTGATTATCATACCTTAAAGCGTACGAAGTAGAATAAAAACAGGTCGGACTTTCGGGCCCGACCTGTCCTTTTACTGTTTTGTTTTTCTATCTCATCGGTGAACCTTGAGGTGTCATTCCCTGGGATTGCTGCATCATTTTCATTTTTTGCTGTTGCATAGTTTGAAATGCTTTCATAATTTCAGACAGATGCTCTTTCGGCAGAACAATGTCTACAATCATTTTACCATTTTCAGTCCTGCCTGCTAATACGATATTGCTTGTGGTTTGAAAATCCATTTGAGGCATCGGGATAGGCATAATAGCGCTCATAACCTTGAACAGACGCAGGTAGTTATATGTTGCCATAAACTCAGCCTTCTTTGCTTCAGGCAGTAGCGTCAGGGCATCTTTTATCTCATTACTTATCTGTGGCGTGCCTGTTTTTGCCTGGTCAATCAGCTTGCGTATGTCTGAATCAGCTTCATTCGAGACGGCACAAACCCACAATCCATTGACTAGGCCCCATCGATAATTAAATCCGTCACCAAACATAGTATTTATCATTTGTGCTTGAGGTGAGTTGGGTTCGGTTGATTTCATTACAAGCCTGGCTGAATCTATGGAAACGCCTTTATAGCTGCCAGTGCCGCGGTTCATTGTAAAGCTCATTTCTATACCCATATTTTTATAGAAATCCATAATGCCGCCAGTCATTATCTCTGTTGCTTTTTCGATGTTTTTGTCAAACTTGTCTTTATCTTTAACGTCAACGACATACTTAATCGTAAAAGGCGGTTTATTGTTTGGATCTATGGAAAAAGAAAATGCTCCAGACCCACCAAGTGAGTCAGTTATATCTTTGGTCAGAGTTTTTATTTTTTCCGTTTCCTCAGTGTCCATAGTCTGACCGGCTAAGATTTCTAGTAGCTTGAAGCGGCTTTCATTAATCTTCTCCATCAAGTGTGAATTTGTCTTAAATCCGACATTCATCATCGCTCCGTCTTCCAGATATCCTAAAAGATTGTTTTGTTTTGCTGACGAGTTGTCAGCAATAAACATGTTTGCCATATCTTTTCCAGGAACGGCCGAAACGCTTACTTTCAAATTGAGCGCAGATGGTTTCGGCCTGAGCGCCAGGCTCACAGATTTGGTTTCTTCCATTAGAATCTCGAAAAGTTTGATGTACATTTTGGCTATACTGTCAATATCCATCATAGGTGACATGCCCTTGGCTTCGTTTTTCTTTACTTCTGCTTTTATTTCATCAATTTTTTCAAATACCTTTTTCCCAAAGGATTTGGAAGCCTGTTGTACGTTGCC
>JASFVS010000349.1:0-3372 GCA_050049715.1 Phycisphaerales bacterium | reverse complement strand
TATTGCATCTATGTCGGGGTCGCCTAATGAAATACCCTGGTATAGACCGACTTTCTCATTCGGTATGCTCACCGGGGTTGAAACAATTTCAGTCGAATACTTACCCCTGAATTCAATCGGAAATCCCCTCGGATAAATCTCGATGTCAGCGTCGCTTGTCTTGAGATAATTGTGCCAGCAAGGATCACTCTCATTGTTTTTGCTTATTACTATTTTATCAACAGGATTGGTTATTGTTTTATACCAGAGGTCGAAATAATCATCCTGCGGGATATTATCGTCATCAATAATAAGCATAAAATCGGGTTTCAATTCAAGAGCTCTGAGCAAGGCGGTATTTCTCCGCATTATTTTGTTCCACCCCATAGGCTTGCTGCATTTGTATTTCTCCTGATCTTTGACACTCAGATACTCAACTTCACATTGGAAAGAGCCGGTATCAAAAGAGGGCGTTTTTTTGTCGCCCGAAATAACAAAAATTACATCAGAGAAACTACTCTTCTTGGCAAGTTTGTCAAAAGGCAAATATCCCTTTTCGTTATGTATAGTTGTCGAAACTATTGCCAACTTCATTTACAGCTACCCATCATCTCTCTTTCTTCTTTTACTTGCTTTTCAATCCAGCAATAAGTTTCTCTCAGGCCTTCCTTTAAACTTACCTCTGGCTCCCAACCTAAAACGTCACGTAAAAGGCTGTTATCTGAATTTCTGCCTCGCACTCCTTGAGGGCCTTTGATATGGATAATTTCCAGCTTTTTGCCGGCAATTTCCATTATTATTTCAGCAAGTTCATTAATTGTAACCATCACATCGGTTCCGAGGTTAAGCGGCTCGTAATAATCCGATTCCATTATTTTTTGTAAACCCTTCACACAATCATTTATAAAGCAAAAACTCCTCGTCTGCTGACCATCTCCCCAGATTTCCAATTTATCGTCTTCAGCGGTAGCTACTTTTCGGCACAAGGCGGCGGGGGCTTTTTCCTTACCTCCGGAATAAGTGCCATAAGGGCCATATATGTTATGAAAACGAACTATATGAGTCTTTAAACCAAAATCCTTGTGATAATACTGATTTGCAAGTTCTGAAAACAACTTTTCCCAACCATATCCAGGCTCAGCATCAGCCGGATATGCGTCTGACTCCTTCAATGGTTTTATATCAGGCTCTTTTTGTAAATATTGAGGATAAATGCAGGCACTGCTGGAATATAAAAAGTTTTTCACTTTTTTCTGACGTGCAGCTTCTAACATGTTTAAGTTAATCAGGGCGTTGTTCCGAAATATCTTTGCATGATTTGTCGTGATGTAGCCGATTCCCCCCATATCAGCCGCTAACTGGTATACTTCATCAATGCTATCACATGCTTTCAGACAGTTATCATAATTCCTTAAGTCAAGGATTTTAAACTCATCTCCGACTTTCTCGAAAAAGTCGTGATTCTTGATATCTACACCTCTAACCCAGTAACCTTTTTTCTGTAAATCCTTACACAGATTTCCACCTATAAATCCACCTGCACCTGCTACAAGTACTTTTTTTCCGTCCATCATATTCCTTCCTGATCCTTTTTCTTAATAGATCTAACTGTGAGCTTAGTAAACTTTCTTTTTATCGATTACGGTGAAATAGCCACAAGTCACTTTTTCCTGCGGCCCATCAATAATTCCGCTAACATCCAGTCGAATGTGTCATCGATAGTAATTGAACGACTTCTAGGCATTTCATAGAAAAGAGGATTATCACCAATTACCTTCTTTTCTTCCAGAAGCATGTCTCTTCTTACCATATAAACAGCACCGTTTCTCCAATACACCTTACGTAGGTCTTGCCTTCTAATTTCCGGGCCGATATTCTTCGTTATTATTTCAACAAACTTTCGCCTCTTATAATAAAGAGTTGAGAGCCTTACATGCTGGGCGTCACAAATAGAAATCAGACACTTGGCATTCGGCTGGTTATTGAGATAATGTTTTGTTGAATCCTCTATGTCCTTAAGAATAGTTAAGGGGTTTGTTGGTTGCAGAAGTAAAACACTGTGAAGCACTTTTTGATGAGATTTTTCCCACCATCGCACTGCGTGTGTTATGGCGTCAATAACAGGAGAATCATCTGTGGCTAGTTTGTGTGGTCTTAAAAAAGGAACATTTCCTCCAATTTGTTCGGCAATAGAGGCAATCTCTCGGTCGTCCGTGGAGACTATATGGTCAAGAATAATACCTTTTCCTTCCGCTTTTTGAGCCAACTCAATGGCATAATAAATTAACGGTTTATTATCTAATGGTTTTATATTTTTCCGAGCAATACCCTTGGAACCACCTCGGGCCGGAATAACTGCTATGATTTTAGCTTTTTCTGCCATGTTTTTCAGAATCAAATGTTTTTTATTCTCTTGGCCAGATAATCCGCAAATTCACTCTTTTGTTTATCCGAGGCGTCTGTCGCGAAAGAGACGCGTCCCTCCTTTTTCAAGAACTGTGTGTACAGGTTCAAAGGAACGGAGTTTTTTATTATTGCTGCAATAAGACAGACAATTTCACTTTCACAGTATTGGTAGTTTTCCAAAAGTCTTTTCACTGCACGCGGCAGAGCCTGCAAGGGCTTTATGTTCTGTATCATACAATCTGGAAGAATGTTATAGAAAGTTCTTCCGAATGTCACAACTGGTTTTCCTTTGAGAATTGCCTCGAACCCGGAGAAGCCGGAAACGGTAAAAACCATCTTTGCTTTTTCAATGATATATTTCGATTCCATATGATGATTTACCAAAACGACATTTGGGATTTCCAGAAGTTTTTTGTAATACCGAATATTCCTTCTGCCGACACCGGCTGGGTGGTCTTTAACAACTAATTTCCAGGTAACAGGAATAGAACGCGATATATTTCTGACCAGTTCTATTTGATTGAGATATTCTCTGCCAAAGATTGAGAGGGCTATTTCAGGTTCCACGTGCAGTGGATAATATGCAAATTCGATCTGGTTTAATTCCTCCAATCCAATGTAGGGCAAAAGTCTTTGTGTCGCTTTATCTTTCAATGGATTAAATATTTTACTAAAGAAGTATCCCCAGTGATATCCTCTTACTTGATTATCTAAATAAGCCCGCTTCAAATAATACCAAGCTACTGTCGGAGACCACTTCAATATGCTGGTCATCCATTTCCTGTAAGGAAACGAGGGAGAAGAGATGACCACACCTTCATATCTCTGAACCTGGGACTGTAAGTAACTTCTTGCTTTTTCAAGGAAAACATCTTTTGTATCATTGCCCAAATACTCTCTATAGGCTTTTTGAAAATGAGGAAACTCTCTGTATATTTCCTCTGAAAAGGTAACATAATTACGAATTTTGGTGGGATTAAGGTTAAT
>JASFVS010000348.1:0-3374 GCA_050049715.1 Phycisphaerales bacterium | reverse complement strand
CATTCATCTCTTTCGGAGGATAAACGAAAAAGCTACTTTATTTATTACTCGATATATTGTCAAGTGTTTATTACAAATACGCCTTTTTGTTCACTAATTAGATATAAAAACACATTACGCGGGTTTTCTTCGTAAATTTATGTAACATAATCATCAATTGTGCAATTAAATTAGCGACAATGGTTGCACCGCAAGGCGTCCTGTGGAGTGCTATGGCAAAACAAGTTCATAAGCTTTCGGATGATGATGATTTAGTGCTCGAAACCCGTATGGATGCCGATGCTTTAGGGCGGCCGTACGAGATCTATTATCAGTGGGTATTGCTATCCTGTTTTTATTGACTTTTTTCCCGCCAGCAAAACAATATTCGTACCCTACAATAACATCACATCATTCCGGCACGTCCGAATGTGAAATAAAAGAAATAGCTGTTGCCGAACTCTTTGATTAATTGTCCGAGCACCTGCCGGCGATTATCAGACCGCATAGTATTTCTGAGTCGTACAAACCTTTGGTAACGTCGAATGGTGTCACGCTTTATATTAAACTTGTTTAAGTCGATTTTCTGTCTCCGTGAACCATAATAGAGGAGTATGGCCTCTTCATAAAGGGTTGGAATGGCCTTTTTCGTGAGAGCAGGGAACCGTTCTATAATCGCATGAATCTTTTCAACTCCGCCCGTCAATAGATAACACGCCATAAGATATTCGAACGCCATCTGATTATCAGGATTGCAAATAAGCAATTCTATTAGCATCGTATCAATAGCGCTTTCACCAATCTCTGCGTACTTTTTTTTCGGTATACACGAACGTACTCTGTCAATATAAGCCGTCTGCTCCGGCGTAAAGCCGTTGTCCAGAGCCGCAAGCAGTTTCTCGGCGGTACCACGATAGACCAGGTCTTTCTTCAGGGCGTTCAGGTAAATCCGCGCGTTTCGGTTCTGCCCTTTGATTATGTTTATCCAGGCCATCTTCTCGAGGACAGTCCCGGAATGGTCCTTTATGGCCAGTATTTCCGAAGCCATCCTCTCGGCCATATTGACCTGACCCAGCTCTATAAAGACATCACATAATTCCAATCGCGTCATGGAAGACGGCTCCCGCTCGTGTGTAAGAAAAATCGCGTGCGGCGTCTGCGAAAACTGGAACAAATCATAAGGCAATCTGCCGGTATGGTATAGCGCCCTGATGATATCATGATTGAAATACACATTGCTAATTCCCTTAGGCAGGCTGCGTCCGAGCTCCAGAACCTTGTCCCATTGCTTCTCGACGACATAGTCGTTTGCCAGGAGGAACACCTTGCTCATCCGGTTATAGCCGAAGTAAGACCCCACGGCCGTCAGCACAAAAGGAACAGCGAACAAAGCCGGCTTCCTGAAGACAGCCAAAACGGGCTTCTTTCGCCCGGATTCGGCATGCTCCTTTTTTCTTTTGGCCGGCCCGGAATGTCTCTTGCGTTTTCGGCCCGCCCCGCCGAACGCCTTCTTAGCCGTGAACATGAGCAAAACGCTCAAAGGCACAAAGCCGTACAGGGCAATAAGCAGGATTCTTGAAAAAGTCTTCATGCCTGCGGTCACTGTCGAAGAAACTGGCGTCAAAACAAAAAATGCCTGCCGGGGTGGTATTACGAATACGTACTGGGCAAAAATCCATACGACGGCGTAACCCGCCGGCAACGCCAGTACCGTAAGCCCCCAGTCTCTGCGAACAAAAATTCCATAAATTACAGTCATCAGCGAAAAAACCAACAGTCCGCCCGTCCCCGCCAGCCAGAAGACCAAGGCCGCAATAAGGCAATACACGACTGCGCGAGCCACAAATTTAGGCAAACGCAGCTTTTCAAAAACAAGTGAGCACAGAAGACCCAGACAGACGGCTAAGCAGGCGGGTAAAGGATGTTTGTATTGACTATATATAATAAAAAGCAGGACGGCCGGAATAGAAGCCAGGACTGTGTTTCGCGCATAGCCGGCGGTCATAAGATGACGCCTGGAAAGCTCGCACAAAAACAAGGCACAAAGCACAATGATTGCGGCCCCCAGCCAGGAGTAATAAAAGCCCTGGGATAGAAACCCGGACACATACATAACGAATCCGCCGGGCATATTCAGCGATTTTACCAGGAACGGCCGGCCGGTCAAAAAACTCGGCGCATTCGGCAGTATGGTGCCAAAACCGTGATACAGCAGACGCGGCTCAATAAAAAGCCACAGGCAAATCATACCGAATAAAAAAAATATTAGATTGTGCGGAATCTGTTTTATTCTATAAAGCAAACTCTTTTGTCTCCTGTGCACGCATAAGCTTACTATTTAAACACTATGTCACTCACGCTCCCGGTACGGTCCGGATGGGACTGCCAGTGGAGTTGCTCCTGTAATCGGAATATCCACAACCACGTCAGGTTCCGAACGAGCGGCCCGCGCCAGCATGGATTTACTTACTTCGACCCTGCCTTTTACCAGCTCAGGGACGCTGTACGTTTCCAGCAGCGAATCATAGTACGTGGGGTCCTTCTGCGGCAGAACAAAGGGCTTGTAAGCCCGGCCGTTTTCGTCAACATAGCTGATATACGTCCTGGTCAAAACACCCCCCTGGCGCTTGCTGCTAAACGCTATCCACCGGCTGTTACTGGACCAGCTGTGCCATGATTCGGAGTACTCGCTGTTAACATCAAGTTTATGATAATCTTTCGTGGCTAAATCCATAAGATAAAGGTCGCTGCTGGGCTGATAGATGGGAAAGCAGCCGTATCGGCACATGCAGAAAACAAGAAATCTGCCGTCCGGCGAAATCCTCGGCAGCAGGATGCTCAATCCGGTCTTCTCGGCGCTCAGGACCGTTTCGACCTCGCCCCACCGGCCGGTCTCGACATCATAGGCCACTCGCAGAAGGTCATACTTCAGCTTTTCGTAGTTCTCAGGCGGCACAGTATTCCTGTCCTTCCACAAAAAAGGAGCACTGCAAAAATACAGATACTTCCCGTCCGGAGACCATGCCGGATAGGTTTCAAGCCGGTCCTTATCAGCCAGCGCCCTGGGGCAAACCACTTTCTCGCTTTCAACGTGATAACAGGCCAGGGCGGCATCGAGGTCCACCACGTCCCGAACTTCCATTCCGCTGGAATGAAAAAACAGACGCACCTTGTTCATCGAATACACCGCCAGCCGGCCGCTCGGATGCCAGCTTGTATAGCCCCACTTCGTACCGATTTTACTGACGGCGCCGTTGCGAGCCAGCAAAGTATTGCTGCCGTATTTCGAGCTGCGCATGCCGATTGTCATCATGTCCGGTGCATTGCCGACAAAGCTGTGGCAGTTAACACAACCATCGTAAAAACAGCGCCCGTGCATAACCGGCGACACATCG
>JASFVS010000070.1:0-10575 GCA_050049715.1 Phycisphaerales bacterium | reverse complement strand
GAACGTAACGTGAGGTCAATGGGTATGAGTACAGCGACCAGCAGCAGGGCGAAGAGAATGACAAAAAGCAGTGTCAATCTGAATGTCACTGTATGGATGAAACTAAGTTTTTTCTTCGAGAACATACCCGGCGCCTCTGATAGTGTGTATGAGTGGTTTATTAAACGGCCGGTCCACCTTGTCCCTTAAGCGGCATATTCGGGCCTCGACGACGTTTGTTTGAGGGTCAAAATTGTATTCCCAGACGTTTTCCATAATCATGGTTTTTGAGACCACTTTACCCGCGTTGCGCATTAAATATTCAAGTAATGCGAACTCGCGCTGCTGAAGCTCTATTTCCTTTCCGGCCCGGGTGACTTTTCTACTGATGAGGTCCATTGCAAGATCGGACACGGTCAGGCTTGTGGCTTCGGGGATGCGCCTTGCCCTTCGTACGAGGGCCTGAATACGTGCCAGTAATTCCGAGAATGCGAACGGTTTTACGAGATAGTCGTCTGAGCCGCTTTGAAGCCCTTTAACGCGGTCGTCCACCGAGCCTTTGGCACTCAGGATAATGACAGGTGTCATCACCTTTTGCTGCCGTGCCTTTTCTATAAGTGTAAGGCCGTCAATGCCGGGCAGCATTATATCAACAACAGCGGCATCGAAAGATTCATTCTGCAACCAATACAGGCCTTCCTCGCCGTTCAATGCGTGTTCCACTACGCAGCCGGCCTGCTTGAGACCCTTGACTATGAAAGATGCAATACCCGCATCATCTTCGACAAGCAGTATTCGCATAAGACCTCATAATAGTAACATCATAACGCGATAGTGATATTATCTATTATAATATATTCGGTTAATTAGAAACAGGAGTACAGGTTACATTTTAGAAATTCGGAAAAACGCCGAATTCTCTGATGTTTATATCGCCTTCCTGCTCGCCGGCCAGTCCCGTGATAGTTAACCTTACATAACGCGCCTGTACCGGCTCAAATGTATCTATGCGAGGGGAAGAGATAGAAAAAGATGTTTGATTATTTATCTGGTCCACTGCGGTCTCATACTGTTTGCATACGCAGGTCCTTGTCTCAATTTTGTATTGATAGGCTCGACTGCCATCGCAGATAATTTGCGTTTTGTCGATATCATATACATGACCAAGGTCTATCTCGAAGCACTGTGGAAAGCCTTCGGCCATCCAGGAGGTGTTAAGATTAATATCTGTTGCATTTTTAGCCGAATGGCCCGGCTGCTGCTGTGAGCATTCTATTTCTTTGCCTGCGGCAAGATTAGTCTCAGCGCAGACGGCATTAACACAGTCTATGATAGGGCCAGTATCGGAAGTAGTTTGTATTTGAATTGTGTTGTTGCCTTCGCGGAGAGTGAGACAAGCCGATAGGGTCAGCCAGATATTCCAGTCGCCTGTGAAAGGCAGAGTTAATGTATCTACCTGTGCGCCATTGATAGATATGTCCAGGGTTGCATCTGACTGAATCCCGTTGGCATATCGGAGTAAAAGAATATGGGGTCCTGCAGTTGCTGCGTTAGCCTGCCATTGGATAGAACTACCGTCTGAATCAAGTTGAACTATGCCGGCACCGGAGCAATCATCGTTACAATCAATGATAGTTCCCTGTGTAATGTCACCATCTTCAGCCTCCAGCACAATCGGAGCCAGGGCGTAGGGGGGGTAACTTAGCTTTATGATATGTGCAGAATTTCCACCTGACCGGCCTCCTACCAGCAGACAGGCCCCGGCATTGTCAACGCCGACTCTGTGGCCGCATGAGTTTCCACCCATATAGTCATAACGCAATGTTTGGGTTCCATCAGGATTAAAGCGTCTAAGAAATGTCTGGCAATCGTTAGCCCCTCCCGGACCCTGCTGGCATCCGCCTGTAAGCATGTCACCTGAGCCATCCGTGCACATAACAACATACTTCGGTGCGGTCCAGCCCGTGTCACGGAACTGGCGACGCCAGAGTCTTGCGCCTGATGGATTATATTTTTCCACATAAGCTGTAATGCTTGCGGTCCAGCCGGAGGTATAAAGATTGCCCTGTTTATCGAAGGCTGCTCCGTAATAATCGCTCATAGACGTTCTGTTTGAGTTTATGAGAGTACCATCTGGGTCATAGATGGCAATAAACCCGGACCTGCCGGCAGTGTGTATCGTTCCGTCCGGTTGTATAGAGATTGTTTTACCTTCATACATATAGTTAAGACGCAGTTGTTCGACCCAAATAAGTGCTCCGTCTGTATCATATTTTGCAGTAAATGCGCAGGTGCCTCTGTGCGTGGATGGGTTTGAATCGATATTACCGTCTGTTGAGCCTGTGATATAGCAATTACCATCTTCATCAACAGCGATAGCGTTGGCATTATCGTCGCTGGTCGTGCCCAGTAACTTTACCCAGAGCAGAGTTCCCTCCGGGCCGTATTTGATTATATGGGCATCATCGGCGCCGGCCGGGTTAATGCCTTCAATCGGTCCGTTGGTTACTCCGACAAGATAGCAATTTCCCTTTTTATCAGTTACGATAGCGTTGACAGCAGTATCTTGAGGAGGCCCAAATTGTCTTTTCCATAAAACATCTCCCCGGCTGTTGAGTTTAGCCAGAAAAATGTTGCCTGTTGTGTTTGTTTCTGTATCAATGTTGCCCTCAGTCCAGCCGGCAACAAGGACATTTCCCATCTCATCGCCTGTGACGCATTCTGCCGCCTCACGTCTCGAAGAATTGAGCACCTGTTCCCATACGAAAGTCGGCATCTCAAACGCATCGCAATAAGCGGTCGTTAGCAAGATTGTTAAACCACCAAATATCACAGAAACTCGTAAATTACTCATAACCATACTCCTTAATAAAAAGATTAATAAAACTTCAATTACACAGTTTTATTTTAAGTTAAAAACCTAACTCAAAGCTTGCGCGAATATGACAAATTGGTAATGTTAGAGAGAAGTGGATTATGAGATTTTTAGAAGGCAAAAAATTGCATCTATTTGGCAAACAGGTAGTCCGAGATTAAGGCTTACCGGCCCGGAGTGTGCCTTGATAGGCGCTCGTATTTATGCGCCTTTTGGTTGTAATTCTATATTTCAATCTGGATCGGGCTCTTGTTATTGAGATACCACCGAATCGATGATGACGGGTTCACCTCCGACAATATTTTCGGAGCCATTTTGAACAATAACGCAGTTCTCGATCAGCGGAGCACAAAACGAGCTGCTTCGACCGGGGTTAGCAAGATTGGTAATACCTGTCTGGCCGTTACCGGTAATCAGACAGTTCAAAAGATGCGGTTCACTTCTCCGGGCCAATTCCAGACCGTGGGTTATATTATCCATGATACGGCAATTGCGAATGGTCACATCTGTAGCAGTACCTTTAATACCTGTCAAACCGGCGCGAATGGTCAGGCCTGCAATTTTACAAGCCTCGGAATTATATCGTAGTGTGACCACGGGGCTATCGGCACTGCCCTGTATGATTGTGCCGCCAATATAAAAGGAATCATTAGGGTCAACGGATTGCAGTAAAACTGTTTTATCTGTTATATCAATCGATTCATTGTATATGCCGGGATTCATTACTATTGTGTCACCATCGTCGGAATAGTTAATAGCGCACTGGATGGAGTTAAACCGTTGTTCACTGTTGATGTTTTTAATGGGACCGTTAGGATCGGGCAGTATGGCCCGTGCATCAATCCAATAGATATTGGAATCAGAACCTGCCCGCCTGGTGAAAAAGCCAAACTTCTCGTCCGGAGACAATGAAAAGGAAAACTCATCACCCGACGTGTTAATAACAGGACCTAAATTTCTGGGCACGGTCCACTGCGTCTGCTCATCAGGGAAACTGATATAAATATCACCCTGCCCGTAGCCGTCACTGCGTCCAAACGAATTCATGATGAGAAAGCTCTGATCGTTCGGTAGAAAGGGGTCGTCATCGCCATTACTCCAGTTCAGGATCTCGACATTTTGGGGCGGACCATATCGACCATCCACATAGGGACTATACCAAATGTCTCCGACCCCCTTCCCCCCGGGACGCATGGACGAAAAATACATGCTTTGGTCCGGGAGCACCATAAAACCCCACTCATCGTGGTGGGTGTTAATAGGCGGCCCCAGTTTTTGCGGAGCAGACCAGCCATTCGTTGATCTCTCACACATCCAGATATTGGACGGCGGATACGAGGGCCTTGCCGACATAAAATAGAATCTCTCACCCTGAAGGGCCATACGCAGGCACCAGGCATCCTCATTTCCCACAAAACGTGTTCGCGCTGGTGTCGTCCAACGTCCCTGCACTTGGCGCGCATGCCAAACATGACACACGTTCCATGCCGCATTGGTCACACCAAAGTAGACTTCGTTGCCATCCGGAGTGAAGGTGATATATTGCTCGTATCGGTTCTCCAGGCAGATAACGCCAGGCGCAAAGATCTCAGGTTTCAATCCCGGTGGCGTTTGGCCCAGATAGGTACTTTTTGGGGCCTCTGCAATCACAGTGGCTGGGATCCATATCATAAGAGCCAGTATAAAAGCCTTTTTCATTATTTTTCTTTTTTTGGACATCATGTTCTCCTGTAATATTGCCTTTTCGAAAGATGGTTTCCACTCAACCTCTGCCGGGAACCATTAATATTTCCGTTATTGCGCACTCTGCGAACCTTCCACTGTTTATGGCGGGTGTCATTGTAATAACCAAGGAAAATCGGAAAAGGGGTTGTTTTTTATATATTTTTATAAAAATTTTTATATATTTTTTTAAAACCGAACCATTTTGGAGATATCCGGGCTATATAGTGTAAAGTCATGAACACAAATATGGAGCCACTCTCTTTGCGCCTGCTTCATCAGGCGCAGCAGGGCTGTCAGGACAGTTTGTCTAATGTGACGGTGCTGACCAGGGAGAGGGTCTATCTTTATTTGCTGCGTGTAACCTTGAACTACCATGTGGCTGACGATGTGGCTCAAGAAACTTCTCTATCCCTTATCAAGTTGTTACCCCAACGGACCTTTACCAATATCCCTTCGTATTGGGCCTGGATATTTAAAACAACCAACGGCAAATTACACGGTTATTTCCGTAAGCAGGCCAAAGCACTTCATCCTTCCCTGAACAATGCCGATACCCTGCCAGACGTCATATCCTCTAATGAATCCGAACCCACCGTACGCATATTGCGTTCGGAAAAAAGCCGTATCCTTTATGAAGCCATAACTCAGCTAAGAACAGAGTATCGCACGGTACTCACATTGCGCTGCCTAGAGAAACTTTCCTATCCCCGGATCGCTGCGGTTATGGGGGGCTCGCAAATGCGTGCTAAAATGCTCTTTTACCGCGCCAAGGTTGCCTTAAGACGTCAACTTACGCGTCAAGGCCTGGGACGCTCTGACATGCTCAGCGCCATAATAGTTTTTGGAAAATTGACAGCCGGTACAGTGAAAAAAAGTCAAGTGGCCATAACCGTACATCCGGCAGCCTTTGCCGTGACATGGCCGACCGTTGTTTGTGGAGTGGTACTATCCAAGGCGGGTATACTCGCAACCGTGGTCGTCGTCCTACTGGGATTCCATGCAGACAGAATCAGCAATCTGGTTTCAAGTATCCTTCCAGCAACCAATCAAGAACAGAGTGATCCGTATACTGTCCTGGTAAATCCCAACCGGGTGATCAACACGTCGGATGCAGGCCAAAATGGCTGGCGACAGTATATCCTGCCTGGTCCCATGCTTTCAGCACAACGCACCACGCCTGAAATAATGCTCATCTATCGGCCGGAGAACCTATCGGTTCTACTGGTACCGCAGCAACAGTGGATTCATGTAGGCTTTGCAGCTCCCTTGGTCGATGGGCCTGGCGTTGATATCTTTATGGAAGCCCTTAGAACCGAAGGTGCCCCCCGCTTCTGGATTACCGATGGACTGGACCAGGAATTGGAAATAAAGCCCAGTGAAATCATCATCCAAAGGGATTTTATTTGGAGGGAATTTGATCTGCAAGGCTTGGACCTCCCCTTTGTACCGCAAGGCATCCGTGTGGAAGGATATGGAACTGCAAACGCCAACGACTGTTTAGGCATCTGGATTATTAAAGCCCGAATTCAACCATAGACAATGAAAATAAAAGGGCCTGCATCGAGCGAATGGAAAATTCCGGTACCTTTCTTTAACATCCAAGCGTTAATCCTCAATTATGCAGTCCATGACCACCGGCTGGCCACCAATTAAAGCCACTTCGCCATTTTGGACAATAACGCAGTTTTCAATGACCGGGGTGCAAGGTGGGCTACTTCGGCTGGTACCGGGTAGCATAGTAATACCGGTCTGGCCATTACTGGTAATCAAACAGTTCAGGAGATGCGGTTGACTTGCCTGAGACAATTCCATGCCATGAGTTACATTATCCATGATACGGCAATTACGAATAGTTGCATCAGTTGCGATACCGACAATACCAATGGAACCGGCGCGAATGGTCAGGCCTGCTATCTCACATGTCTCGGAGTTCTCCTGCAATGTTACTACTGGTCTGTCTGAACTGCCCTGGATAGTTGTGCCGCCAATATAAGAAGGGTTGTTGGGGTCAACTGATTGCAGTAAAACTGTCTTGTCCGTCAAAAAAATCGATTCATTGTAAATGCCGGGGCTTATCACGATTGTATCACCCTCGTTAGCATAGTTGATTGCGCAGTTAATGGATGAAAATCGCTGAGATGTGGAAAGATTCTCAATAGGTCCGTTGGGGTCTGGGAAAGCTGCATGTGCTTCGACCCAATACAAGTCAATACTTCTGGGGGAAGAACCCAATCCTGTATCCCGAGCAAAAAATAGGTATTTTCCATCGGGTGACATGAATGGATTTCCATCCCAATCATCGTTATTAATGGACGTGCCCAAATTGACGGGCTCAGTCCATGAATCATCGATATTTCTATAGCTGATGTAGATGTCTCTATTACCATGTCGCTCCGATGCAAACAACAGATAACTTTCATCCGGTGCTATGTATGGGTTTATCTCATGTACTGTATTGATGGGAAAGGGGAGTTTTTCCGCATCGTTATACCTACCGTCTATAGGGATCGATTTATAAATAGCAGGCTGACCATCTCGTCCTGATGCAAAATATAGGGTGCCATCCCAGGTGCAGGTGCCGGCATAATCACTGCTCTGGGAGGAATTCATGTCGAGCTTGATCGGGTCACTCCAATCCGTGCCCTGGCGTTCACACATCCATATATTCAGTACCCATGACTGGTTTGGCCGACCGGAACTGAAAAAGAGTTTCTGTCCGTCAGGAGACAGATAAACACTCCAGTCAATATCGCTTCCGGAAAAGGTAGCTACCGAAGGTGTAGTCCAAACACCGTTTTCCTGTCGGGTAATCATTATCCTGTTGCCGAACCAACTGGGAGTCGAAACGGTGAAATAAAATTCGTTACCATCTGGTGTGAAACTCCCGCTAAAATCAAAACGGTTGGATAGAGAAATTACATCCGGGGCAAAGATTTGGGGAGTGAGTCCGGGTGGCTGCTGGTCGAGGTATGGATCGGCGTAAACTTCTGCAACAATACATACTATCGGGCACAACAATAATACTGGAATTAATTTCTGGAATGTCATTACTCGGGTTTTCATTTTGCCTTCTCCTATTTCTATTAGTAAAACCTCAATCACATATGTTTATTTTAGGCTTTGAACCTGACGAAAAGCTTGCGCGAATATGACAAATTGGTAATGTTAGAAAGAAGTGGATTCTGAGGTCTTCAGAAGGCAAAAAATTACTTCTATTTATCAAACATTTAGTTTGAAATTAAGACTTATTTATAGAAAACAGGCCGTTTGTATTATTGTATGTATGCTGGCGTGTAATCTCTGTGTCTCGATTTTATTTTAAAGACAAATTTTAGGGACATGTAGGGAAAGCGCCGGGAAAACGAGCATCTTGTTTCCAGCCGAGCATTTTTAGGATTTCGTCGGGAAGGGGGGCAGAATTAGCAGAAGCTGGGAATGCTTTCAATAATTGGTAGTTGCCTAATATGGAACTCTTGAATAAGGGGCCGTAATAATTTGCGAAGACCTTGCTGTTATTAGAAAATTGCGGAAATACTTTATGCAAATCTTGTGGTGAATTTAGTTCAAGTCGTTGGTTTTCGTCAGGAGCAGGGCTCCATGTAATTAATGGTTGCGGGTTTGCGTTTTCCCGTCGTACGTACACGTTACAAGCAAGTTGGGTAAGCTGCGGCTTTTTGAGCCTTTCATTTAAAGATGGCGTTTGCAGAATTTGCAGAAGGGGTCTGTGGAACTGTTCATTAGTTGTTAAAAGGTTGTTGACAAATTCGTGTCCGTCCCGTTCATCGACGTCCGGGCCGGTGCTGGGATGCCAGCCGAAGTGGTCACCTACAGCACTTCTGGGTGTACGCTGAAATCTTGCGGCGCTGTTTACCAGAGTGTTCTGATATACACGCACATCACAACTGTTAAGTACGAAAATGCCGGTGCCGCAATCTACAAAGACGTTTCCCGCGCAAATGGCTCCTTTTGAGATTTCGAAGAAGAATCCGTTGTCGGTTCGTTCAATCCAGTTGTTGTAGAACCGGCCATCAACATTACCTACATCGTACCAGATGCCATTTGAATTCGGATGGTCAATGATTAGATTGTCCCGGCAGGTGGCGCGATAGCATTGATTGAATATCTTCACCGCCGCGGGGAAGTATCCGGTGATTTTTTCAATATTGTTGCGGGCGACGATATTTTTTTCCAGCAGAACATCGGACGAGCTTAAAATGAAAATCCCTTCGGTACTGGTATCACTGACCAGACAATGGCGTATTGTTAAGTTGTCTCCCCTGAAATAGCCGGCCACGCGGGAGCAGAAGGTAATTGCGCAGTGCTCCAGAGTCATGCCCGTTATATCCTTTCCATGAGTGGACGGGTCGGACAAACCTACCGGGTCCTTTCCTTCGATTTCGAATGCCCGGAAGGCGTACTGGGTGAAAGTGATTCCCCGAATAGTGGGGCCTTTGCCATCTGATTCTTTGCCGTGGCATTCACCAGTTGTTTGTGTTAGAGCACTATCGAAGGCGGTGATTTCAATCAGCTTGTCCGTTGGATCGAAGCCTATGAAGACAAATCCTGCATCGTAATCGATGAAATATGAATCCTCGTCGATTTCTCCTTCCCAGCCGGCCGAGTTCAATAGTTTACCATCGACGAATACCATGTCGTTATTGAAAAGATGCAGAGGTGTTTCTTTTCCATGGCTTTGACGACGCCACCAGCCCTGGGGTTTGGCAGGGAATAAGGTGGACCAGGAAGTCCTCCATAATCCATTTCGTTGCCTGCGCCAGTTGCTTGCCACTTTTGTTCCCTTTAGTATCGGGCTTTCGTCCTCATAGGGCTGCATGGTTATGCCCTGATTTAGCTTCAAACCTCCCGTGCGGTAGATACCGCCGCGTAATACGATTGCGTCGCCTGTCTCAACTCGCTCTATAGCCGCGTCCAGAGTTGTTGGCTGGGCGAGTGTCTGTCCTGATGCATCCGCCTGTCCATCGGGAGCTACGTAGTAAATCTGACCTTCCACTTTGGGCAAATCATATTTTTGTTGTATCGGGCCGTAAGGGCCGGCTGAGGGTTGTGCTGTTACAGGCAGCGAACTAAAAATTGTTAAAAGAAGTATGCAGCAAATTAAATATGGTAGATACCTTTTTTCTGTTTGAGCGTTTGAATTCATGTTATTTTCCTTCCGGGCAAAGGTTAATAAAGAATAAAATTGTCTACGTATATGAATCAGTGGAATAACCTGATGTGATAAAATCATCTTCGGTAATAAAAGGGATTACTCCTGCACTGCTCCTCATAAATATACCGGTATTAACTAACAAGAAGTATCATTCGTATACGCAGGTGTAATTATACCACTTGGGGAGTTACAGTTCAAGGAAGGAGGTCCTTACAACTGCCATTTTTTTAAGACCGTCTTCGATTGTCTCACCATCGGTGCCGGCTATTTTTATTGAGATACTATCGAGTCAACAATGATTGGCTCACCTCCTACAATGCTTGCAGAACCATTTTGAACAATAACGCAGTTTTCAATCATTGGTTCACATATCGGATTTCCTCGGCCGGGGCCAGCAATCATGGTGATACCTGTCTGGCCGTTACTTGTTATCAGGCAGTGTTGCAGATTAGGACTGCTGCCTCGGGATAGTTCCAGCCCGTGAGTTGTATTATCCATGATGCGGCAATTGCGAATGGTCGCGTCTGTGGCAATGCTGGTGATACCAATCGAACCGGCGCGAATGGTCAGACCTGCAATTTCACAGGCTGCAGGATTTTCCTGCAAAGTAACCACAGAACTATCGTTACTGCCCTGGATGATTGTGCTGCCGATGCAATAAGGGTCGTTGGGGTCAACTGATTGCAGGATAAGGTCTTTATCGATTGTAATGTTTTCCCGATATGTACCATGTTCTATCTGAATAATATCGCCATGGTTTGCATAATTGATGGCGCACTGGATATAACTGAAACGTTGCTCTGAGTTCAGGTTTTGAATAGAGCCA